>DATMNS010000104.1:0-12922 GCA_035568735.1 Chthoniobacterales bacterium
GCCCTCTATCTTTACTACACGGAACAGCGCGATACCGCGGGCACATACCGGGTCCTGGGCAAACTGGTGGAGCTGTTGCCGGATGATCTTTCTGTCAGAAACAATTTCATCCTGATCTCTCTTCTTCTTCAGACAGAGCCGACGAGAATGCGGACCATGGCGCGGGAATTGAATCAGAAGGAACCAGGCAATGGCAGCTTCGCTTCCACTTACGCTTTTGCGCTCTATCAGACTGGCGACACGGAGGGCGCACTTCGCGTCTTTAACACCCTCTCCCCGGAGCAACTGCGCGACCCCGCGATTGCCTTATACTACGGAGTGATTCTGGCCGGAGCGGGGCACAAGCAGGAAGCGGCCGCGGCACTCGCGAAAACCAGCGGCGCGAAATTGCTGCCGGAGGAAAGGGCGCTCGTGGAAAGTGTGCGGGCCAAACTCGCTCAGCAGTAGGTTCTTCACTCGTCACGAAAGCGCGGGAGCAAAGGGTTGGGTCCCCTGGAGGTTGATGCTCTGGAGGTAGTCAAATCAGTAGCCGGCGCGTTAACCGGCGTCGCATAAGCTCCACGCCACAGGACGGACTATTAAGGAAAAAAGCGGCGCCGGAAACCCGGCGCCGCTCCCAAACCAGTCGAAAAAAACCTGGCGGCCTATTGTTTGGCCCGCACTCTGATGAGACGCGCAGCCAAGGCTTTGCGTGAGCCGACGGCAATTACCAGACCTAAAAACCCGAAGATCACTGAGCCCGGAGTGACTTCCGGTACCGGTGTCAGAATCTGGGCTCCGGAGCTCATGCTGAGTCCCGAGGCGATCACCCTGCCCACGACCAAGCCGGGTGAAAGGTCCACCTTAGCGTTTGGCGCGAGGATAGTGCCGTAGACTTGGGAACTGTTTCCGCCCCCGGAGAACCGCACGTCACTTGTGCCCGTATAGTTCAACAAAACATTGTCCGCGGTCAGGCCGCCAGAAAGAAGGACGCTGCCGCCCGTGAGCACAAATTGATTGGAGATATTTAAGACATAGCAGCTGCCAGCCGGAGCACTCAGCGTCAGGGTGCTATTGCCGGAGAAGTTGATCCCCCCTTGAAGGCTAAACACATAGTTCCCGACCGCGCCTTCCGATATGGTGGTGTTCGTGTTGATCGTGCCATAGGTTGCCGTCACCCCCAGGGTGAGAGCGAAATTGGAGGCCGCGAAAGCATCGGAGCGAGCCTGCGCGAGGAAGGCGTCGTTCGTCGCGTTTTGAGGCTGCGGCAGCGGGACACCCGGGGCCGAGTTATTGTACGTGACGCCTGTGTGCAGGTAGAGATTCCCGGAGTAAACAACGCTGCCCGAGGCCGAGAACGATTGTCCGCTGGAGGCAACACCGACATCAGCGTTAATCGTGACGGACCCATCGGGTCCGAGCGGACCAGAATCGTCGATTCCAGTAGTAAGGGCGAGCGCCCCGAACTGACCGGCGGCACCCAAATCGACGATCGAAGCCTGGAGCGGCCCTCCGAAGCCCACTGCCATGAGACCCGCCACTGCCATCGCCCCGATGTATTTATTGATTAGAGTCATAAGAATTGGTTTCAACAAGCCGATCATGGCTACAATTGAGTCTGAGCGTCAATATAAATTTTTGTCGGCCGCACTTTCTTTCAGCTTCGCCGGGCCTCCCCTCGAAAAATCCAGCGGAAATCCACCATGCCGGGGACGACCCGAATTCCAAATTGGCGGCCAGCGGCATTCACACGCGCCACGATGGCGCAGAGGCGCATAAACTGCTAAAACATCCGGCATGGCCAATTTGACCGCGGAAGCCGGGGAGCCCGCGAGGGCCGGCGTTGCGACGACGAGAGATTCCCGCGGACCGATCGTTTTGATGGCTCTCGCCTTTTTCTTTCTCTGGCTGGAGGTTGTTCACCAACTGCAAGGGGAATGGTCGTTCAATCCGCAGTACAGCTACGGCTGGACGGTGCCTTTTCTGGCGGCCTTTCTCTTTTTCCAGCGCTGGTCCCGGCGCCCCGCTCCGGGCGCGACGCACTTCCGGTTCCTCACGATCACGCTTATGGTTTTGGCCGCAGGCGCGCTCTTTCCGGCGCGCCTCATCGCGGTCGCCAACCCGGATTGGCGCCTGCTCGATTGGATGATGACGCTGGCCGCCGTCGTGATTTCGTTAGGCGCGCTGCAACTTGCGGGAGGCGAGCGCTGGCTCCGGCACTTTGCTTTCCCCATCCTCTTCTTTCTCGTCGCCACCCCCTGGCCCACTCAGTTCGAGCAATTTGTCGTGCAACACCTGATGCGCGCGGACGCAGCGATTACCATCCAGGTTTTGAACCTGGCGGGCATCGTCGCGATCCAGCACGGCAACGTCATCGAGCTGAGCACCGGACAGGTGGGGATTGACGATGCCTGCACCGGAGTGCGTTCTCTGCAGGCCACTTTTATGATTTCGCTGTTCCTCGGCGAATTCTACTGGATGCGGCTGCGCCAGCGTTTCCTCCTCATCGTCGCCGCGGGAGGGCTTGCCTTTTTCTGCAACCTGGCGCGCACTTTTGTGCTCTGCGAAGTAGCGGCCAACTCCGGAATAGCTGCGATCCATCGCTGGCATGACCCGGCCGGACTTTCGATCTTTTTCATCTGCCTTTTTCTTCTTTGGGGAATGAGTTTCTGGTTAAGACCTGATCATTCCGCAGAGCCCGCTCTTCCCGTCCCGTTTCATTTTACCAGTGTCCGCTTCCCGCTCGCTCTCCTCGCGTGGTTTGCCCTGACCGAAATCGCCGTCGCAACCTGGTACCGCCCGGGCCTCGCGCAAATCGCGAGCGCTCCGTGGACAATTGCCTGGCCGACGAGCGAACTCGACTATCAACCGCAGCCCGTCGCGGCCGCGGCCGAGGTGCTTCTCCAATCTAGCGATGGTGGGGCAGCCACCTGGAGGTCATCGAACAACGACCGCTGGATGATGTATTCTTTCCATTGGTTGCCTGGACGCACGGCGGCGCTCTTCCTCAAAAATCATCGCCCCGACATTTGTCTGCCGGCCAGCGGCCTAACGATGGTGCGGGAAACCGGCATTCATTTGCTCACGATCAACGGCATCAACCTCCCGATTCGCTCCTATCGCTTCGATGACAACGGACAGCCTCTGCATATTTTCTATTGTTACTGGAACGGTCGTTCGTCCTACGTGAGCGACGCGTCCGCCACGACCGAAGACTGGACCGCGCGCGGTCGCTTGCACGCCGCTTGGCAGGGAAAACGCGAACTCGGCGCGCGCATGTTCGAGCTCGCGGTTTGGGGCCACGAAAACGACGCGCAAGCAACGGCGGCGCTCCAGCGGGAACTCGAAAAAATCGTCCGCCCACACTGAGTTTGGACGCTTGTGAAACCCGCCGGAGACGTCTCTCTCCGGTTTCCAAACCAGCAGCCCGGACGGTTAACGAGAGGGCTCGTAGTCTTCCGGTTGCGATTGCGCTGGTGAGGCCGGCGGCGGCTCGCCGGCTGCGCGCGGTTCGTCGCGACGCCGGTCGGGTCCACGGCCGCGACCGCCAGGACGACGCTCCCCACGGTCGCGCCGTCCACCACGGTCGCCATGATCGCCACCGCGATATTCGCCACGGCTTTCGCCTTGACCAGAACCGGCATCACCCATGGGTACGCCGGTCTCGATTTCGCCGCGCTCTTTGAGAGCCGCTTTGCGCGAGAGCTTCACTCGCCCCTTGTCGTCGATGCCGATGCACTTCACCCAAATCATCTCGCCGATTTTTGCGACATCTTCCGTCCGGTTGACCCGGAAATCGGCCAGTTCGGAAATGTGGACCAAGCCATCCTTGCCAGGGAAAACTTCAACAAACGCGCCGAATTCTTTGATCGAAACGACCCGGCCGTGATAGGTCTGGCCGACTTCGATTTCCTTCGTCATGCCGCCGATGATTTCCTTCGCGCGCGCCATGCTTTCGCCGCTCGTCGCGTAGATGTGCACGGAGCCGTCGTCTTCGATGTTAATCTCCGCGCCGGTCTCGGCCACGATCCCCTTGATCGTCTTGCCGCCGGGTCCGATGAGCGCGCCGATTTTCTCGGGGTTGATTTTGATCGTCTCGATCCGCGGCGCGTATTTGCTCAGCTGTTCGCGCGGCTGGGCGAGGGTCTCGGCCATGATGGCGAGAATCCTGGTTCGCGCATCTTTCGCGCGATGAATCGCTTCGCCCAGAATCTTGTGGCTCACGCCGGGAAGTTTCAGGTCGAGCTGAAAGCCCGTGACGCCATCCTTCGTTCCGCAGAGTTTGAAATCCATGTCTCCGAAATGGTCCTCGGAGCCGATGATGTCGGTTAGTAAGTTGTAGCGCTTCAGGTTGCCGCTTTCGTCGTTCTCCGTCACGAGACCGACGGAAATGCCGGCGACAGGCGTTTTGATGGGAACGCCCGCGTCCATCAGCGCGAGCATGCCGGAGCAAACGCTCGCCATGGACGTTGAGCCGTTGGACTCCATCACTTCGCTCGTAATGCGGATGGCATAACGAAAATCTTCCTGATTCGGCACGACCGGCTCGACCGAGCGCTCGGCCAGGGCGCCGTGGCCGATCTCGCGCCGGCTCGCACCGCCAAAGCGGCCGGTTTCGCCGACGCTGAAGGGCGGGAAATTGTAGTGCAAAAGGAAGCTCTTCGAGGTCTCGCCGCCACCGTAAGCGTCGATGTTCTGCGCTTCTTCGATCGGTGCGAGGGTCGCAAGCGCCATCGCCTGCGTTTCGCCACGCTGGAAAATGGCCGAGCCATGCGCGCGCGGCAGCACGCCGACTTCGCAGGTGATCTTGCGCAGGTCATCGTAGCCGCGACCGTCGACCCGCTTCTGCTTGTCGAGGATGTTGCTCCGGAACGACTTTTTCTGGACGTAATCGAACGCCTGGTTGATCGCAAATTTGTCCGCGGTCGGGAATTTTTCGAGCACGGCCGCCTTCACTTCGTCGCGCAAACCGCTGACGGCTTTGCTGCGCGCCACTTTGCCTTCGGTATAGAGCGCGCCCTCGATGCGATCGCCCGCCACGCGGTCGGCGATCTCGAGGATTTCTGGCTGCACTTCGAGCAACGGCATCTCGCGTTTCGGCTTGCCAACTTGGGCGGCGAGTTCCTTTTGGATGCGAATCATTTCGCGCGCGTGCCCATGAGCGAACTCGAGGGACTTGATGAAATCCTCTTCCGGCAATTCGTCCGCCGCGCCTTCGATCATGATGACATCGTTCTCCGTGCCGACGTAAACCAGATCGAGATCGCTCTGCTCGCGCTCAACGTGGGTCGGGTTCGCGATGAATTCTCCATTCACACGCCCAACCCGCACCGCCCCGATAGGGCCCTTGAAGGGAATGTCGGAAACGCAGAGCGCGGCCGAGGCACCGTTGATCGCGAGAATATCGGGGTCGTTTTCGCCATCCGCGCTGAGCAGAATCGAGATGATCTGCGTGTCGTAAAGATAGCCAGACGGAAAAAGTGGCCGCAGCGGCCGGTCGGTCATGCGTGAAGTGAGCGTTTCTTTTTCGCTTGGGCGACCTTCTCGCTTGAAATAGCCGCCCGGGAATTTCCCGACCGCCGCCGCTTTCTCGCGATAATCGACGGTGAGCGGAAACCAGTCCTGGCCTTCCTTGAGTGAGGTGGCCGAGACGGCGCTGGTGAGGACGATGGTTTCGCCGCAGGAGACGATAACGGAGCCGTCGGCGAGTTTGGCAATTTTGCCGGTTTCGATGTTGATTTGCGTGGACCCGATTTGGGCCGTGACCTTGTGTTGCATTACTTCTTTCTGGATGTGCGAAATCCAGGCCGGTCACCCTGATTGTAGGTTTTAACCCCGCCGCGGCGGCGGGACTAAAACCTAAACTCAAGGTGCACTGACGGCCTGGTCGCCGGTTGTGTTCTTGGTTTCGCGCATGACTCGAGCGGGCGCGCGAGGAACGCGAGTGGCGCCAGAGATTGGACCGCGGATTATTTCCGCAGGTTCAACTTCTCGATTACGCTCTTGTAGCGGTCGGTCTTCGACCGGCTCAAATAATCGAGGAGGCTTCGGCGCGTGGCGACCATCTTGAGGAGGCCGCGGCGCGAGGAATGATCTTTGGCGTGACTCTTCAGGTGTTCCGTGAGCTGCGAGATCCGGCGGGTCAAAAGTGCAACCTGCACATCGGCGCTGCCGGTGTCTTTCTCGTGGAGCTGGAACTCCTTCATGTCCATCGTGTCACTGCTTTCTGCCATAAACGAAGGCCCAGTGTAAATGAAGTTTCCCGAATCGCAAGTCGTGCCTCCCGCGGGCGGTCGCTCCTGTCATCACACTGCGGAGCATCCTGCCGTTTGCCTACTTCTTACCTGCGTCCACTCCAACTTGTTTCCGATTGCTGGAAACGGACTTCCCCGCGGGCACGGCGCTGAGATCGGCGTTGCTCGGATGGTAATCGGGAGCCATTTGTTGGTGCGCGGCGCGCATCTTAGTGACGTATCCCGCTGCCTGGGGGTCGGTTCCGGGGAGATAATGGACTTGGTGGAATGCATCGGGCACCGCCACGAGAACGTGATTTCCGTCGAATTCGCCGGTGTTCGCGACGACCGCCACTCCCTTTCCAGACGGCATCCGGGAAGTAAAGGTCTCGCGGATCTCGACGCCGCCTGGCACTGGTTTTTGCGAATGGGCCTGCTTGTTGACCGCTCGCAGCGCAGGCTCGCCGCCACGAAAGAGCCATAACGCCAGGGCCGAACTTGCACAGGCTCCCACGACGATGATGCCGAATTTTGGTAGCCCTTCCATGAAAAAATTTAGTCAGGGAAGGGGCGGGTAAACGATCGGGGCATTCGCGCTTTGCACATAAGTCGCATTCCAGGTGTTTGGAACCAGTTCGAAGGTCCCAGTCGTCGGGTAGAAAGGCGGAGCGCCGCCAGGCTCCGACGCGCGCTGGTCCCAGAGTTGCGTGAGGGCGATTCCATTGAGGATTCCGGAGGTGCTATATAAGGCCCAGTCGACTTGTTTGTTCTCGATCATTCCGCCGAGGAAGTAAGCGTGCCCCGGCGGACGGGTAAGATTTCCTTCCACCCCGAAGCCGCCGCCGCCGGGCGTTGAGGCGCTGGCTCCCGTGGCCATGACGACCGCGTCGAGATGGATGGGTTTCGTCGGATCATTCGCGATCGGATTTCCATTGAGGTCGGTCTCCATCACCAGCACGTTTCCCTCGGCGACAATCCCGAGAATATCAGTCACGCTGTTAAGTTGCGCCTGGAGCTGTTCGACGTAGGACTGGTTGATCCCGCTGCCATCGGCCGTGTAGAGTCCGGGCGCGTCGGTGTATTCAAAGCCCGTATTGCTCATGCGGGACTGGTACTGAACATCGCCCGTGATGTTGACGTTCCCGCCGGTGGGAAGGTCGGTGCTCGCAAATACTCCGATCGTGAGCCGACCGTTGAGAACACCTTGCAGCGAAACCACGTTTCCCTCGACGATCATGGCTCCATTGACACCCGAAACGGTCGTTACCTGGGGAGGCCCGTAGGCGGGAGCTCCACTGACGGTTCCGAGGTATTGCCGCACGGTGATCTGGCCATCGCTGCCGCCCGGATTTGACAAATCGATGACGAAATTTGGACCGGCCGATGGCAAGTAGCCCGGATAGTTATCCGGCAGGGTAAGACCCGCGTGGTCGCGCAGTTGCTGGGCGCGCACATCGACGTTCATGTCAGTGGGCAGTGAGATAGGGGCGGGCAAAACGCGCAAGCCACCGTAAAACTGGGGAGCGTTGGGATAAGTCGGGCTCATGTACTCCAGGACATTGATGTAGTTGCTTGAGTCGGGCAGGCCATAGACCCCGGCAATGTAACTCCCCCAATCGGCGAACGTCCTCACTCCCCCCGGCGCGGCGGAAGTGACTTCGCTCAAACTCCAAAAATTTGTAAAGAAACCACATCCCGAATTGATATTCACGGGGCCCATGTAGACCGTGTTGAGGCCCTCGCCGTAGAGGTAACCAGGGGTCCAGACAGGGCCGTAGTCGTTGATGAAGCGCTCGTATCTCGCAAAATTCTGTTGGGAAATCGTCGCCTGCACCCTCTTGAAAACGGAAGCATTGCGCGTCGCCGTGATATCGCAGCTTGGAGTTGCCGTGATCGTCCAATAGATCTGTCCGTTCAAGGTCTGCACGTGAATGACGGTCGTGACGTTCTGAAAGGGGGCGAATTGGCCACTGGCCAGCGCGATGGATTGAGTCACATCCGCGCTCGGAGGAGTGGGCTGGCTCTCGAGCCACGCGATTTGCGATGCCAGGCCGGCCTCGGCCGCCATCATCGCCCGGTCGTCCAGGATTCGTTGCTCCTGAAGACGCCGGTAACTGCTCAGGCTGGCGAGATGCGTTCCCAATCCAATGCAGAGAATCGCGACGACAAAGATGGCCACGACCAAAGCATTGCCTTCCTCACTCCGAAAGGCGCGCTTGGCCGCGGTCTCCACCGGTTTTGAGCGCCTGGCAACTGGTCTCTCGAGACGGATTCTGGTCATGGGGATTTAATGACCGATGTGCTTCTTAATTCCGCGGAAGGCTGCTGGTCGTAAATCGCACCAGGTCGGCCTCTTTCGCACCGACCAACAAGGTCGGAAAGCCGAAGGTTCCGATATCGAAGCCGACCCGAATCGAGCCATTCACATCACGTCGAAAATCCAAGTCCTGCACAGTGCTTACCAGCAGCTTGTCGGTCAACGGATTGGGCGCGACCGCACCGTTGGCAGCATAATAGATCCCACCGGAGTTCGGATCGCTCGTGGGAGCATAAAGGTAGTAGGCTACCGAACCGCCGGACGATTCTTGCAGCACAACACAGGACCCATAATCCCCCGCGGCTCCTGTCGTGCCTTGGTAGGTTGGAAAAATCTGCGCCAACACCGACTGCTGGATGTCCGCAGTCATTTTGCGCACGGCCCGCGACCCCTGGTCGCGCGCGATCATTTCCGTCGAATTGCTTTTGAAAAGATGCAGCCCTTCGACCAGGCCGCCTATGCTGATGAGGCCAATAATGCTGCCGATCGCACTGGCTATCAGCACCTCTATCAGCGTAAAGCCGCCGGTGAAGACGCCCCGAAAAGGCGCCTGCGTTTCTCTGTAATCCTCCGCCGCGCGTCCCATCACAATTTGGGAAAATCCCCGCAGACTCTCGTGCTGATGGCGTAACTGAGCGGCGGCCGGGTTGAGCCGGCATACAGTTGCCACTGAATCGTGATATTGATCTGCTGCAGTTGGGGGATCACTGCGTCCGGCACGAATTCAACCTTCCATTGGCCTTGCGGAATTTTATCCGGGACAAGGTTCGGCGCGGAAGCCGACGAGGAATTGACAGCCTCCACGGGTAAAGACTGCCACTGGCCGGCTTGCGGGACGACCCACGCCAAATTTGGAGAAGCCGACCCGAATCCTTTGAGATAAATCGGGACCCCCGCCGTGCTGTTGTGAATATCCGTATATTGCAGCGATTTGAAAAGGTCGATCATCTCCGCGCCGATCGAGGCCACGAGCAGGCGCTGGGAAGCCGTGCGATTCTCCATCCGCATCCACGAAATGGCTGCCATCGTTCCAATCAGCGAAATCGTTAGGACTGCGACAGCTACCATTACCTCGACCAGCGTCATACCGGAAGCGGAACGATCGAGGGCCATCCGTGGTCGCCCCATCTGTTGGGCAGGGACGATCAAAGCCGCACAGTTGGAATCCATACGATCCATAATTACTATAACGAGCAGATTTAGGGCCATTCGACGCCGCAAAAGGCCCCCAGAAGACCTGTAGAATGCAACACTCGCCAGGGATTCGATCCTCCGGAACGAATCGTCAGTCGCGATGCGACGTCATCGACCCATCTACATCCGCCCGCGCCGTTGATAGAAACGGTAGCGCTCGAGGATGGATTCGACGTATTTCCTGGTCCCAGGAAAATCGATATTACGCTGGAAGGCGCTCGCCGAGATGGGTCGGCTGCCGTCGCCCCCGGCCCAGCGTTGCGCGCGGCTCGCGCCCGCGTTGTATTCCGCCAAGGCAAAGGGCGTCGGATCGCGCGCCTGCCGCCAGTGCAACATCGTCCGGTGCAGGTACCATGCGCCTACCTCGAGATTCCTCTTCGGATCAAACAACTCTTCCACCCGAAAATTCTCCGTCCGATTCTCTTTCGACCAGTCGCGGGCTGCGATCTCGCTCACCTGCATCAGCCCGCGCTCCCCGGCCGCGCCCAGCTTGTGCGCATCGAATCGGCTCTCCCGCCAGACGACCGCCTTGACCAGCATCGGATCGAGGCCGTTTGCGGCCGAGACCACGTGGATGAGCTGATCGTACTGCTGAAACCGCGCCGGGCTGATCCATTCGTATAGCGTGTAAAACGGATCGCCGGAGCGCAGGGCGAGGAGTCCGATTCCAGCCCCGGCCGCCAGGAGGAAGCAGATGATAAGTTTAAAAAAAAAGCGGATCATCGATTCGTTAGGCGAAAAACCGCGACTACCCTGGATCGCCGCTGGATAAGTTCGCCGCCGCGCGGAAAGTCATGGTCAGAATCAATTCACGCAAGATCGGCCTGAGCAATTTAATTTCGCATGTCCGCCTTCGCCCGAGTCATCATCGATCGCTCGATCCGCCGCGAGCTCGATTACAGCGTGCCGGAAGAGCTGGCCGGTCGAGTTGTTGTGGGCTCGCGCGTTCGCGTGCCGTTTCGCGATAAATGGGCGCTCGCCACGGTCGTTGACACGCTCGACGAAACCCCCGCCGAAGGCGTGCGGCCGATCGAGGCCCTCCTCGGGGATCGACCAGTCCTGAGTGCGTGCCTGATCGAGCTGGCGCGCTGGATGTCGACTTACTACTGCTGCCCCGTCGAGACGGTGATGCGGAGCCTGCTTCCGCAGGTCATACGACGTGCCGAGGTCGGCTGGAAGAAACAGCTTTTCGTTCATCCCGCGCGGATCGCCCCGACGGAGGAGATCGAAAAGCTGCGCAAGCGCGCGCCGCGCCAGGCGGAATTGCTGGACGCGATCGCGCAACTGCCCGCGCCGATTCCGGCCGCGGATCTCCTGCGCCAGACTTCGCTCGACAATTCCACCCTCCGGGCGCTCGTTAGGCGCGGCTTCGTCGAGCTGCGCGAACAGGCGGTCGCGCGCGATCCGCACGGCACGGAAGAGTTCATTGCCGATACCGAGCTGGCGATGAACGAGGAACAGACTGCGGCGTTAAAACTGATCGAGACCGCGCTGAAAAATCCCGAGACGCATCCGCCGATCCTGCTCCACGGTGTGACCGGCAGCGGCAAGACGGAGGTGTACTTGCAAGCGATTCGCGCCACGCTCGCGCGCGGCAGGACCGCGATCGTGCTCGTCCCGGAAATCTCGCTCACTCCGCAGACGGTCGAGCGTTTCAAAAGCCGCTTCGCAGCTCAGCCAGACATGGTGGCCGTCCTGCACAGTCACTTGTCGGAAGGCGAACGGCACGATGAATGGCACAAACTGCATGCCGGGCGGGCGCGGATCGTGATCGGTGCGCGGAGCGCGGTCTTCGCGCCGCTCGAAAATCTCGGATTGATCGTGGTCGATGAAGAACACGAGACCTCCTACAAACAGGAGGAGGCACCGCGCTATCACGCGCGCGACGTTGCGGTCGTGCGGGCGAAAATCGAGAAATGCGTCACCGTCCTCGGGACGGCGACCCCGTCGCTCGAAAGTTACGCCAACGCGACCCGCGGGAAATATGTCCTCAGCCCGCTCACCCAGCGGGTCGATCAATGCCAGATGCCATTGATTCGGATCGTCGATCTGCGGCAGGAGCGCCGAAAGGAAAAAGCGGCGGCGATTCTCTCAGAGAAATTGCGTAGCGCGATCGGCAATCGACTCGAAAAACACGAGCAAACCATCCTGTTTCTCAACCGCCGTGGTTTCTCCACCTCGCTCCTTTGCAGCCACTGCGGCAAAGCGCGCGACTGCCCGAACTGCAGCGTCGCCCTCACTTTCCATCGGAGTAACGCCCGCCTGAGTTGCCACCTGTGCGGGCATAGCGCGGCCGTGCCGCAGCGTTGTCCGGAGTGCGGCCAGGACGCGCTCATCTATGCCGGTTTCGGGACGGAAAAAGTGGAAGCAAACGTCTCCGCGATTTTTCCCAAAGCAGTCGTCAGGCGAATGGACGCCGACTCGATGACGCGTAAAGACGCCTACCGCGAAACGCTCCACGCCTTTCGTTCCGGCAAGATCGATATTCTCGTCGGCACGCAGATGATCGCGAAAGGTCTGCACTTCCCGAACGTCACACTTGTCGGGATCATCAACGCCGATCTCGCGCTGCATTTGCCGGATTTCCGCGCGGGGGAACGGACGTTTCAGCTCCTCACCCAGGTGGCCGGCCGCGCGGGCCGCGGCGAAGCGCCGGGCGAAGTTTTCGTGCAAACTTACACGCCGTTCAGCCCGTCGATCCAATTCGCGCGACATCACGATTTCGCCGGCTACTTTGAGCAGGAACTCGAGTTCCGGGAGCGCTGCGATTTCCCGCCCTTCAAACACGCCGTCCTTATCACCGTGCGCTCCGAGCATGAAACCCACGCCAGTTTTTCCGCGGAGACGCTGGCGCGGCGGTTAAGAGAAGCGTTGCCCGAGGAATTCACGCTCGGCGCTCCCGCTCCCGCACCGCTCGAAAAGTTACAGGGACACTATCGCTTTCACATCCTGCTGCGCGGCGAAGCGATCTTGCGTTTGACCCGTTTGATTCGCGAAACGCTCGACAAGCTGCCCTTTCCCGAGGACGTCGCGGTCGCGGTGGACGTCGATCCGTATCAACTCTTGTAGACGCCGCCCTCTGGCCGGCGCCGGGGGAATGGTGCCGACCCCTGCCGCCCCGCCGAAGCTCGCGCTTCGCAGAGGGAAACGCCTACATGCGCTACTCGACTACGACGCCCTTCCAGAAGGCGACATGATC
>DATMNS010000105.1:0-4266 GCA_035568735.1 Chthoniobacterales bacterium
CAATGGGGGGCAACGCAAAGGGGGAAAGGGAGTAGGGGGTCGAGTAGGGGTCGGGTCGAGTAGGGGTCGAGTAGGGGTCAGGCATCAAATCTTGACAACCGACGGTTTCCGCAAGGGAAGGCATGCCGCGCAGCATCCGCATCGAGTATCCCGGGGTCTTTTACTACGTCATGGCCCGAGGCAATCGGCGCATGAAGAGAAATGGGGGTCGCATCAGACGCGACGTGACCGGGAATTGGCGCTAAGCGGTTACCTCGATCGCCGCCAATCCACAAACGGTGATGTGATCCTTTTCAATCGGGGACCGATGTCGGAGGGCCCGAGGGCATCTGTTCTGCTCATTGACTTTCGTTTATGCGTCGACAACCGACACCTTTCCATCCCGATCCCGAAAAGATCGCCACTCTGGAGATTGACGTTTCCCCCGAACTCGTTCCTCTCGAGATCGAGGTTCCCCCGAAAGTTCCGGCCGAGCCGGCGCGGAGGGCTTTGCTCCTGGAAGATGGCGATGATTTCCGGGAAGTTCTCCGCGATCACCTGGTCTTGCGCGGTTTTCAGGTAACGTCGGTCTCGAGTGGCGTCGAGGGCATCCTTGAAATCAGGAAAGACCCCTTCGATATCATCGTTTGCGACATGATGATGCCGCGGATGGGGGGCGAGATGTTTTACTGGGCGGTCACGCGGATGCGGCCGGCTACCGCCCAGCATTTCATTTTTTTTACCGGCCACCGGAACAATCCGGCAATCGAGTTTTTCTTCAAGCGAGTGAACGCGCCAGTGCTCGTCAAACCGTTCGAGTTGTCGGCGCTCGATTCGACGATCGACGATGTTTTGCGCAAGCTAGTCTGATACGCCCGCCTTCGCGCTTCGGCGTCGACGAAAAGGCTCGCTACTTACCTTGGCTTTATTACTGCTCGGTCCATGGCCAACTTCGGCGGAAGCGCCACGGCCCGAGTCAAAGTAAAGTAAGACTTCTGTGAGGCAAACCTTGGGTTAGCCAAGACGATTACAAATAGTGGACTTGCCGGTAGAGATGCCACTGATGATCCCGATAACCACGTTATTTTTTGTAATAGGGGAGTTGCGGCAAGACCGGCGGTTCGAGTTGGCTGACCGTCTCGGTCTCTTCTTCTTCTTCGCTCGAATTAACCGGTTGACCGGCCGGATTGACCAGACGCGCGGTCACGAAGATAACGAGGTTGCGCTTGATGTGCTGCTCGGTGTTGGTCCGGAAAAGCCGGCCGAGCACGGGGATGTCGCCGATGATCGGAGTGCGGTCCTCGGTTTTCTGCACGTCCTCGCGCATCAAGCCGCCGAGGACGACGGTCTGGCCGTCCCACACGCTCACGCTCGTCGTCACTTTGCGCGAGTTGAAGATCGGCTGGTTGATCACGTTGGGTGTGAGGACGCTTTGCCCCACCCCCGGGATGGTTATGACATTCATACCCATCAGCGTAACGCTGCCGCTGGTGGCGGCCGAAAAGATGGGGCTTCCGTAATTGATGAAGCCTTCGAATTCGACGACTTGAGGCACGAGATTCAGATCGATTGTGACTCCATCAGGGCCGACCACGGGCTCGACTTCGAGCGTGACACCTGTATTCCGGGTCTCAAAGCCGGTGGGCGTTGTGGGCGTTACCGGAATCGACGCGGTACCTCCTCCGGAATTGTTACCCGTACTGCCCACGGTATCAGGAATCTTCGGCGGATCGAACTGCGTCGGATAGCGAAACTCCCGCACGATCTCGATCACGGCGCGCTGGCCACTTTTGGTCGTGACCCGCGGCGCGGAGAGAAGATCGACGCCTTTCTTCTGGTTCAGCGCCCTAACGACGACCTGGAATTGGGGGCTGGTCATGACACCGCTCAATCCGAAGATGCCCGGGGCGAGCGAGCTGGCTCCCGGAACGCCAAAGAGGAGGGCATCAATGGCATTCGCGCTGAGGGCGAGATTCCCGCTACGATTGCCGGCGGTGACCGGATTCTGACCGACTGGAACTCCGTTTTGTAGAATCGGATAATCGCCCGGCACGACCGCGGGAGAGGTTCCGGAGGTACCGCCGCTGGCTACCAGTTTGCCGTTTTCGGCCGCATCAAATGAGCCCAGCAACCAGTCAAAACCAAGTTCCTTCAAGTTGTTTTGCGTGATCTCGACGAACTTGGCTTCGATCTCCACTTGCTTTGGACCTGCCACGTTGGCCTGTTCCACCAGCGCATCCACCAGTTCGAGATTTTCCTCCGTGTTCCGCACAATCAACCGGCTGCTTTGCGGGAGGAAATTCGCACTCGCCCCGGTCGGAAACGGGACCCCCTGGTCCTTCAGGAAATCGAGCGCGGTCTGCCGGTTCACGAGTTGCTGGCCGCCGGTCGACTCCTGAGTGTCTTTGCCGGTGCCGCCCGCACCCACTCGCGTGGGCCCCTTGTCGAGCGCGCTTGCCCCGATGTTGACCGAACTGCTAATGAAACCCGGCGGCACCCGATATTCCTTCGTAAACAAATCGCTGCTCTGCTCGTTGATTGGAATAACCGAGACCGCATAGGGCTCCACCTTCGCCTTCAATCCCGCCTGGCTCGCGATGTAGCGGAGCGCTTCGCCTAACGGAATCTGATTTAGCGTGATCGTGATCCGCGCGGCGCCGGGCGAGATCGACGACGCGACCGGCGCCGGCACCGGCGTCGGTTCTATGCCGCCCGCCTCGGGCGCGACGCCCGGCAAGGGCGGTGCGGTCTCGGACAGCGGCGCGGGCGCCTCGGCCCGGCCGAGAGCATTGGTCCGCAGAACAATGTCGACACCTTTCTTTCCCTCCGTGGAGAGATCATTCGCGGCCGCTTGTTGCCGCAGAAAATCGATCGCCTCCCGGACACTCGCGTCGCGAAACTCGATTTTGGGAATGATAATGCTGTTCAGTTTGTTCGTGATCCGCGCCGTGCCCCCCGCGTCGCGGGCGAAGGCGTCGCTGATCGGCCCGACGGTCTGGCCGTATTGGCGGACCGGTTCCTCCCAGCCTTTTTGCACCCGCCAGAGCTCACGCGCACGAGTTTCGTTGTAGGCCCGCTCGCCGTAATGCGTCTTCGTATGCTCGATCCGCTCTTCGCCGCGGCGGGCCGCGACATTATAGGGATCGAGGTTCAGCACCTGCTCGTATTTCTTGAAAGCGAGATCGTAGCGGCCGGAATCGTAATAACCATCCGCGTCGCTCAAGAGCTTCTTCACGTCCTCGACCTTGACGATGAACTTCGGGCCGATCGTCTTGTTGAAATGCCCGGGCTCGGAAAAATGGGCGAGGAGGTTGAGCGCATCCCGGCAGTTCGGGTCGTAGCGATCGCTGACCACTTCACGCACCAACTGCTCGGCCTCGCCGTACTTGCCTTCGGCGATACGCTGCTCGGCCAGTTTCACCCCGCTCTCGCAAAATCCCTTGACCGCCGCATCGTGCTGGTCGGCGGTCGTGATCGCATCGGGCAAAAAATTCACGGCCACCCGGAATTCGTCATGCGCCTTGGCAAAATCGTTCGCTTGCAGCGCGAGCTTGCCCCGGGCCGCCGCGCCCTGCCCCTGTAAAACTCCCGCCTGCCGCCGGGCGATCTCGTGTTCCGCAATACGCCGCACATTCTCCGCGCGGACGCGCCCGCCTTGGAGCGTAACAAGAAGGGCGAAAACGAAAGTCAGGAGGCGCCGAGATAGATCATTCATGGGGTAGTTCATGGGGTAGTTCATGGGGTAGGTGTGGTGGTTGTATTCGGAGCCGGTGACTCCAGCAAGGAAATAACGCCGGGAAAAATGACGAATTCCGAATGACCAAGGTCGAAGGAATTCCAAATGACAACGCCCGAAGGTGGGAGCGTGCTGGCCACCGCATTCGTCATTAGTGCTTCGTCATTCCTTCGTCATTTGTCATTTTCCTCCGCGCCACAGAAAACCTGACCTGCTTGCGGCAAATTTCAGAATTCAAGGATTCGGGCGCGGCGCCGGGCCGATCTCAATCTTCTCGTTAGGCTTTTGCGTGTCGATGATGATGGCTTTGTCGGGCTGAACGTCCAGCAGTTTGTATTTGATCTGCTCCAACGGTTTTAAGGAAAATTCCTGATCTTTTCTGACGGCGAAGGACTGTTCCGCTCCGCCCCAGGTGTAAAGAAAGTTTGCGACCGACTCGGGCGAGGTGGTGCGCCTCTCTTTCACCAGCGTCACGCGATCGCGCGAATCCACCTGTTCAAGAGTCAATTCCGAGACGTCGATCATCGTCCCATACTTGTTGGTATCGTATT
>DATMNS010000106.1:0-7828 GCA_035568735.1 Chthoniobacterales bacterium
AGCGGTTCATTCAGCGCGCAACGCGACCATCGGGTCGACCCGCGCAGCCCGGCGCGCGGGCAGCCACGTGGCGAGCAAGGCCGCGCTCCCGAGGACGAGCGGCGCGAGCGTGAAGGCGACCGGATCGAGCGCACCGACTTCGTAGAGTAACCCGCTCACGACTTTTCCCGTCAGAACGGCGAAGACGAGACCCAGCGCGACGCCGCTTACGAGCATCACCGCGGTCTCGCGCATGAACATCCATTGCACCACTCCGGGCCGCGCCCCCAGCGCCATGCGGATGCCGATTTCCCTTCGGCGCCGCGCCACCGCGTAGGCTTTGACGCCGTAAATCCCGATCACGGCGAGCGTGAGCGCGAGTCCGCCGAAGACGGAGAAGAGCGCCGCGCCGGCGCGCACGACCCAGAGTTCCACGTCGCTCTCGAGGTGTTGCGAGAACGTCTTGAGCGAGAGGATGGGCAGCACCGGATCGACTTCGCGCACGGTGCGGCGGATCAGGTCGGCCGCGGCCGTTTCGCTGGCGCGGTCGAGGGTGGCGAATTTGATGATGAAGAAAATGTTGCTCTGAAAACCGCGGGCGAACGGCAGATAGAGGGTGCCCGGTAGTTCCTTCTCGAAAAGTGCATCGCGCGTTGCCGGCACGATGCCGATGATTTCGATCGGCTCGTTAGGCTTGAGGGCGCCGCTTGAGTCGTCATTCATGCCGATCCCGGCCCGGCCGCCGCCTTTCGAAGGCGCGGCGTCGACCGCGATCTGGATCTGTTGCCCGAGCGCGTCGCCCCCGGGCCAGAGTTTTTTCGCCAGGACGTCGTCGATGATCGCGACCGCGGGTCCGCCGGGATTGGTCGCCTCCGCGACGTGGAACGCCCGGCCCCGCAGAAAACGCAGTCCGACCGTGGTGAAATAATCTGCGCCCACGCTGTCCCAACGGGCGTCGAAAGCGAGACCATCCGCGGCCGTCGCCGGATGCGCGTCCGGCGATATGTTGATCCCGGCGCGCTGCACTTTCTTGCTCAGCGAAATCATCCCGAAAGGCACGGTGGCGGAGATGCTGGCGTGCTCGACACCGGGCAAGGCGGCGAGCCGCTCCTGTAATTGCCGATAAATCTCGCGGGACTGTTTTTGGTTGTGGCCGCCGAGGCTGGCGTCGACCTCGAGGAGGAAGCTGTGCTCGACCTTCAACCCGGGATCAAGGCCGGCGGCCTGGTTCGCCCCGCGGATGAAAAGCGCCGCGGCGGTGAGAAGGGCGAGGGAGAAAGCGAGCTGCGCGACAACGAGCGGATTGCGCGGGAGAAATTTCCAATGTCGCCTAACGACATCTTCGGCGGCGTTTTCCTTCAAATCGCCGATGATGAGGCCGCGCGAGAGTTTGAGGGCCGGCCCGAGCGCGAAGCAGATCGTGCCGATCAGGCAAAAAACGAAAGTCGCGCCTAACAATGCCGGGTTGGGGCCGCTCTGCCAGACGAGATCGAGCGGGAGCAGGTGGCCGAGGGAAGCGAAGAGCAGATCGGAGGACCAGAGCCCGAGGAGGATGCCGAGCCCGCCGCCGCAGAGAGCGAGGACGAAACCCTCGAGCAGGAGCTGCCTAACGATCCGGCCGCGGCTCCCGCCGAGCGCCTGGCGGATGGCGATTTCCTTCCGCCGCGCCGTGCCGCGGGCGAGGAGCATGTTCGCGAGATTGAGGCAGGCAACGAAAAGGACAATGAGCGACATCCCGAGGAGCAGTGGAGCGACGCCGCTCAGGAAGCCGTCGCCCTGAGGGCTGGTGCTGGTGGAGAAACGCGAGAGCGGCGCGGTCATGAAGGTTTGGTTCTTTTGCTCGACCGGATAGGCCCTTTCCAAATTCGTCGCGAGCGTCTTGAGCGCGGGAAGCGCGGCGGCCGCGCTCAGGCCCGGTTTGAGGCGACCGATGAGCAGCAACTGCGTGCCGAAGCGGTCGCCCAACGAGTTGCGGTTATCCTGCTCGAAATCGTTCGCCACCTGGCCGTAAACGCCGAGCGGCAGCCAGACTTCCGCGGAGATGATCTGCATCGTTCCGGTGAATCCTTCCGGCATGATCCCGACGATCGTATAGGGCCGGCCGTTGATCACCATTTTCGAACCGAGGAGCGCGGGATCGAATCCCTGTTTCTTCCAATAGTTGTGACTCACAATTGCGACCGGAATGTTGCGCCCGGGCGTTTCTTCCTCCGGGAGAAAGGAGCGTCCCTGCGCCGGAGAATGACCGAGGACGGAGAAATAATTCGAGCTCACGACATCGGCAAAGGCGCGCCGCGTGTCGCCTCTTTCTCCCAGCCCGACGAGCGCGAGATTGTGCGCGCAGAGGCCGGAGAAGACCGTGTTTTGCTCTCGAATATCGCGATACGTCGGATAGGAGAAACCGCGAAATGTTTTCGGATTCTTCGTGTCCTGGGAAAAGAGCTGCACGATTTCGGCCGGCCGCGCGTAGGCGGGCGGCTGAAAAAAGAGCGTGTGAATGAGGCTGAAGACGGCGGTGTTGACGCCGATCCCGAGGCCGAGGGTGAGGATGGCGATGAAGCTGAAGCCCGGCGACTTGAAGAGAAGCCGGAGCGCGTAGCGAAGATCCTGGATCATGGTGTTTGTTTAGTTGTTGAGGTAAGTTTTTTGGCCTAACGATTATTCTGTGCGCAGGGCTTCGATCGGGTTTACTTTGGTCGCGCCTTGCGCCGGGAGGAGACAGGAGACGAGGGCGATGCTGTGGTAATTCAGGCCTCTGGCCTGACAGGTCGCGCGGGCGTCTCGCCCGCAGTTTGGCTGCATCACGCAGGCGAGACGGCCGGGACCGCTGTGTTACTCATAGCGAAGCGCGATCACAGGATCGACTTTCATGGCGCGCCGTGCCGGTAGAAGTCCGGCCAGGAGTGCGGCGGCCCCGAGCAGGAAAATGACCGTGCCGTAGGTGATGAGGTCCGTCGTCCCAACCCCAAAGAGCAGCGCGCGGAGCAAGCGCGTGGCGGCGAACGCGCCGAGCAATCCCACTCCGATTCCGATCGCCGCCATCGTCAGGCTTTGGCGCAGGATCATCGTCAGCATTTGCTGGCGTTGCGCGCCGAGCGCCATCCGGATCCCGATTTCACGCGTCCGCTGCGCGACGGTGTAGGCAATCACGCCATAAATGCCGACGGCGGCGAGAATGATCGCAACCGCGGCGAAGACCGCGAGCAGACCGGTGTTAAAGCGTGATTGCGCGAGAGTCTGGCTAACGAGTTGCGAGAGCGGGGTGATCACGGGCACGAATTGTTGGGCATCCAACTCGTGCACGGCGCGCCGAAGCATCGTCTCGAGCCCGGTCGGCGCCGGTTGACTCGTCCGTACCACCAGGTCCATGAACCTATCCGGATTCTGCGCAAAAGGAAGATAGAACTCCGGAGCGTCGGCTTCCGCGAGGCTGCCATGCTTCGCCGTCCCGACGACGCCCACGATCTCGCAGGCCGGCTTCCCCTCCGCCACGCGACCCCCGATATCGAGGCGTTGTCCGATCGGGTTTTCGTTAGGGAAATATTTCTGCGCGAAGGTTTCGTTGATCATCACAACCGGCGTCGAATCCTTGCGCTCGCGCGGGTCGAAGGTGCGGCCCTTCTTCAACGGAATCCGCATCGTCCGGAAATAAGCACCGTCGGTCGTGAGGAGCGAAGCGGACGGTTCCATTCCCGGCGCGGGAGCGGGCTGGCCGACAATCGTAAAGGTGCGCCCCTGGTCGTTTCCGCTGAAGGGCAGCGGCGAAACCATGCCCGCGTTTTCAATTCCCGGCAGCGAAGTCAATTTCGCGAGGAGTCTGTCGAAAAACTGTATTTGCTGATCGACCTCGCCGTAGTGCGCCTTGGGGAGCGCCTGCCAGAATGTAACAACCCCACGCGCCTCGAAGCCTGGCTCGACTGCGCGCAGTTCGGCGAAGCTGCGGATGAGCAAGCCCGCCCCCACGAGCAGGACTAACGAAAGGGCAAACTGCGAGACAACAAAGGCGAAGCGCAACCGATGGCTGCGCACTCCGCCGGTTGAACCACGGGAAGCCTCCCGCAGCGATTGGTCGACCTGCGGGCGGGAAGCCTGCAGAGCAGGTATCAATCCGAAGATCAGGCTGGTCAGAAATGCGGTGCCGAAGGTGAAGGCGATCACGACGCCGTCCACTCGAATTTCATCCAGTCGCGGAAGATCGGTCGGTCCCATCGCGACAAGCGCATCAATGCTCCACCAGGCGAGCAACAATCCCGCCGCGCCGCCGAGCAGAGCGAGCAAGGAAGTCTCGAGCAGGAGTTGGCGCACGATCTGAAAACGATTCGCCCCCAGGGCGGTGCGGATTGCGATTTCGCGCTCGCGCGTCGCAGCGCGGGCGAGAAACAGGTTCGCGACGTTGGCGCAGGCGATCAGGAGGACGAGCGCGACCGCCGCGACGAGCACGAGCAACGCCGGTCGCACATCGCCCACCAAATCCGATTGCAGGGGCACCGCGCGTTCGGTGCGTCCAGCGTCGGTATCAGGGTATTGCTTCGCGAGTTGGGCGGCGATCGTCTGCAGATCCGCGGTCGCCGTGCGCAAGTCGACGCCCGGTTTCAGGCGCCCGACGACAGGAAGAAAATGCGCTCCCCGTCGCATGATGGAGTTCGGAGTCGAGCCGGAGAACATCGGCAGAAGCGGCGCCACGTAATCGACGTTTTCGTTCTGCATGGGAAACTTCCAACCGCGCGGCATCACGCCGGTAATTGTGTAAACCTTGCCCGCCACCGTGACCTGTTTGCCGATGATCTTCGGATCACCGGCGAAGTGCCTCTGCCAGAAGGAATATCCAATCACTATCACCCGCGCCGCGTCGGGCTTGTCGTCGGCCTGCGAGAAACCGCGGCCGAGCAGCGGCGGGGTGCCGAGGACCGCAAAGAGATCGGAAGTGGCCGCGATCCCCGGGACGTCTTCCGAATTTTCCCCGATACCCCAAATCGTGGAAGCGCCGGTGTAGGCCGCCAACGCCGAGAAGGTGTGGTTTTGCGCCCGCAGATCGAGGTAGTCGGGGTAGGAATGCACCTGGCGATCGTCGCCCGGATGCTGCGGCGCGCTCGCCCAGACCATCGTTAGGCGATCCGGGTTTGGAAAAGGCAGGGAGCGCAGCAGGACCGTGTCGATCACGCTGAAGATGGCGCTGTTCGCCCCGATCCCGAGCGCGAGGGTAAGCACGGCGATGAAGGTGAAACCGGGGGATTTGATGAGTTGCCGGAAGGCGTAGCGGAGATCGATTAGCATATCGTTAGGCAAGTTTACTCATAGCGAAGCGCGACCATGGGATCGACTTTGGTGGCCCGAAATGCCGGGATGATGCTGGCGAAAAATGCGGCCGCGCCGAGGAGCGCGATCACGAAAAGATAGGTCGTAATGTCGGTCGCCCCGATGCCATAAAGCAACGCTCCTAGCAAGTGAGTCGCGCCAAATGCGACCGGCACACCAACCAGCATTCCGATCGAAACGAGCTTTCCGCTTTGTCGCAGGACCATTCGTAGCATCTCGCTGCGCTGCCCGCCGAGGGCCATCCGAATTCCAATCTCTTTCGTTCGCTGGGCGACCGAATACGAAATCACACCGTAAAGCCCGATCGCCGCGAGCAGGGTCGCGAGCCCGGCGAAAATCGAGAGGAGCAGCATGGCGAATCTTCGCCGCAGAACGGAATGCGCCAGGACGTCCTGCATCGTGCGCGGATTCGCCAGAGGAACGTTGCGATCGATGCTCCAAACTGCCTCCTGTACCGATGGAATGAGGGTCAACGGATTCGAGACCGCGCTGCGCACCGCGACATACATTGAAGGCCACTGGCTCTGGGCGAGTGGGAGGTAGACTTCCGGTCGCGCGGCCGTTTCCAATCCAACGTGGTGTACATTCCCGACCACGCCGACGATCTGCAGCTTCTCATTCTTCGGTCCGAAATTTGTCAGGTATTTGCCGATCGGATCCTGACCGGGAAACACGTTCGCAGCCGCCGTTTCGTTGATAATCGCGACCGGAAGGGAGTCGCCGGCGTCGTGGGCGGCGAAGTTGCGCCCTTTTAGGAGGGAAATCCCCATCGTTTTGAAATATTCCGGCGTGCTCACCCGGATATCTGCGTCGTAGGACTGGCCGCTCCCCGGGATGTTGAAGCTGCGCGAGCTATTTCCGCCGGCGAGCGGCAGGCGGCTGACCGCCCCGACCGACTCCACTCCCGGCAGTGCGCGCAGGCGCTCGACCACTTCCTCGTAAAACGAAATCTGGCGCGCGGGCTCTGCGGAAGAGGGGAGGCCGATGTTAAAGACCAGCAGATGATCCGGATTGAAGCCCGGATTGACCTGGGTCAGCCGGACAAAACTTTTCATCATCAGGCCCGCACCGACGAGCAGGACGAGCGAGAGCGCTATCTCGGCGGCGATCAGCACCGAGCGGGCCGGACTCTTGCCTAACGAACTTCCGCGTTCGCCCTCGCGAAGCGATTCATTTGGATTGGAGCGCGAAGCAAAAAAGGCCGGCGCCAGACCAAATAGGGCGCCTGTTGCGACGGAGGTGATGAGGCTGAAAATCAGCACCTGACCATTCAGGCCGACGTGGTTGAAGTCTCCCATCTCAGGCGGGCTGAATGAAAGCAGAACCGGGAGCGCCCAAACGGCCAGAAGCACGCCGAGCGCTCCACCGAGCGCGGCCAGGAGCGAGCTTTCTGTCAGGAGTTGCCTAACGAGTCTGAGACGCGAAGCGCCGAGCGCGGTGCGGATCGCGATCTCGCGCGAACGGGCGGCGGCGCGGGCGAGGAGAAGATTCGCCACGTTGGCGCAGGCGATGAGGAGAACGAGGGAAACCGCGCCTAACAACATCAGGAGCATCGGCCGAATTCCCCCGACCATTTGCTCATGCAACGGAACGAGCGCGATGCCCGTGTCCTGATCGGCATCCGGATACTGGTGTTCGAGACGCGCCGCGATCGCGCTCATCTCCGCCTGGGCCCGGGCGAGCGTGACCCCGGTTTTCAAACGCGCCCAGGCATCGAGATAACTGCGGTCGCGCATCTCGCGCGGATTATCGTTAGGCGAGAGGGGATGAACCGGGACGTCCCAAGGCGACGGGACCCAAAGTTCGCCATACTCGTCCGGCGAAAAACCGGCCGGCACGATTCCGACGACGGTGAACTTTTCGCCGTCGAGAAGCAGGTCGCGGCCGAGGATGCTTCGATCGCCGCCGAAGCGGCGCACCCAAAGCTCATGACCGAGCACGACCACATGTGAGTTACCCGGTTTGGCATCGTTAGGGCCGAGCGTCCGACCAAGAATCGGCTGCGCGCCGAAGAGCGAAAAGAATTGCGCGGAGACCACCGTCGCCCGGACGCGTTCCGGTTGTTCGCCGCCGGAAAGGTTGGCCGGCCAGCCGTGGGCGCAGGCCATGGCCGAGAAGACGGAATTCTGCGTTTGCCAGTCGATGAAGTTCGCTGGTGAAACGTCTTCGGTCGAGACGCCGGTGCTGCGGACGGTCTGCGAAACCGTCACGATCTGCTCCGAGTGCGGATACGGAAGCGGTAGCAACAACACCGTGTCGATCACGCTGAAGATGGCGCTGTTCGCCCCGATCCCGAGCGCGAGGGTGAGCACGGCGATGAAGGTGAAACCGGGGGATTTGATGAGTTGCCGGAAGGCGTAGCGGAGATCGTTCATTGGATTTCCGATTGGTTATTTGAAAGGCTGGCCTCGCCTGCTCCGCAGACTGCGTGAAGGCTGATTGGTGGTTTCAAGATCATTCGGCGCGTAAGGCAATCATCGGGTCAACCCGCGAGGCACGACGCGCGGGGATGAGGCAGGCCACGAGTGACACC
>DATMNS010000107.1:0-2939 GCA_035568735.1 Chthoniobacterales bacterium
CGAGGGAAATCGTCACGCCGACCACCGAGCAGCCGCAATTTCCGGCGGCATACTTCGCGAGACCGCCCCAACCGCAACCGATTGGTTCTAGACGGCTTCCCGAGCGGCTGCCATACAAATCGAATCGCTGCAAGACAGAGAAACCGATGCAAACTAAGATCGCCGAAGCCCTAACGACCGCCGAAATTTTACGATGTTTCCCGGTCATGCGTCAGCTGCGGACGCACTTCGAAGACGGGGAGAGGTTCGTCGCGCAGGTGGAACGGCAGCGGGGCGAAGGCTATCATCTCGCTTTCCTCGAAGACGAAAAGGGCGTCCGCGCCGTGGCCGGGTATCGCCTGGCGGAATCGCTCCATGCGGGAAAATTTTGCTACGTCGACGACCTCGTTACGGACGCGGCCGGGCGTTCGTTAGGCTACGGCGGCGCGCTTTTCGCCTGGCTGGTGGCGGAGGCGCGCGCCGCCGGCTGCGGAAAGCTGGAACTGGATTCGGGCGTGCAGCGCTTCGCCGCGCATCGCTTTTATCTGACGAAGCGGATGGTTATCTCCTCGCACCACTTTTCGCTCGAGTTGTAGACGCGTCGCTCGGCGAAGGAGATCCTTTCTGCGGGACCAGTCTCGTGACGAAGAACACAACTCCCGCGGCGCCCGAGGGCGACGTCTACATCGCGCGTGCCGAGATCAGGGCAAGGCGAAATAATCCGCGCTCTGGTAGTGGCCGTCGACCGTCTTCACGATCTGCATGAGAATGTCGTTGACCAGGGTGCTTGCGCCGAAGCGGAAAAGATCGGGCGTCAACCAGTCGTCGCCGAGCGTTTCCTTCACCATCACGAGATAGGCCAGCGCCTGCTTTGCGTTGCGCACGCCGCCGGCTGGTTTCATCCCGATGCGCACCCCCGTCTCGTAAAAATAATCGCGGATCGCCTCCAGCATCACGAGCGTCACCGGAATCGTGGCCCCGGGTGTAACCTTACCGGTCGACGTCTTGATGAAATCGCCGCCGGCACGGATCCCGATTTCGCTCGCGAGCCGGACGTTGTCGTAGGTCTGGAGTTCGCCCGTTTCGAGGATGACCTTGAGATGCGCCTCGCCGCACGCTTCCTTCGTCGCGGCGACCTCGTCGAAAACGCGATTGTAATCGCCGGCCAGAAAAACGCCACGATCGATCACCATGTCGATCTCATCGGCACCGTCGCCGGAGGCGCGCCGGACTTCCTCCAGTTTCAAATCGAGCGGCATCAGCCCGGTCGGAAAGGCGGTTGCGACCGAGGCGACTTTTACCCGAGAAGCACCAAGCAACCGCTTCGCGACGCGGACGAGATTGGGATAAACGCAAACGGCGGCGCAGGACGGCACGTCGTAAAGCGGATCAACCGGTTGCATCGCTTTGCGGCAGAGAAAGGCCACCTTCCCGGGAGTATCCTTTCCCTCGAGCGTCGTCAGATCCATCATCGAGACGGCAAGTTTCAAGCCGGTCAGCTTGGCCGAAGATTTGATGCTCCGTTTGCCGAAGGCGGCGGCCCGTTCCTCGACCATGACCTGATCGACGCTCGGGATTTCCCAACGAGCGCGCAGCGCTTTGTGGCGGTTGTTGGAAGCGGGCAATGCTTTCAAGCGGCAAGAGACTAATGAAGCGATGGCAGGATGTCGATGTGACGGCGAACGTTGCCCCCGGCTCGACAGGAGTCTCGCCCTGCCGAACAATCGTGAGCGGGTCGATACGCCTGCAAGGCGGGATGGCTAACTTCCGACTACGCTCAGCGCGATCTCGCGCCGATGCGGCGCGCGGCGATGCTCGAAAAGGAAAATGCCCTGCCAGGCGCCGAGCTGCATCTGGCCGTCCGCGATCGGGATCACTTCACTCGCGCGGGTGAGGACGGAGCGAATGTGCGAAGTGCTGTCGTCGCCGCCTTCCGCCGTGTGCTCGAACCAGGGCGTGTCCTCCGGGACGAGCCGCTCGAAGAATCGTTCGAGATCGCGCCGCGCGGTCGGGTCGGCGTTTTCCATGATAATGAGGCTGCAACTTGTGTGCCTAACGAACACGGTGACCGTTCCATGCTCGACCGCGGATTGCGCCAGCGCGGCCGCAACTTGCGCAGTGATTTCGTACGTTCCCTTGCCGCCGGTCGAGACCGTAAAACTCGCGGAATAAACGCGCATCGCCGGCGGCCACGCTAAACGCAGCCACCGGCGACCGCAATCGTCCTAATCGCCCGGCGCGTCCGTTGTCCGGCCGCTGGTTTGCCCTTAGTTTCGCGCGACCGCCGATGAGGGAAAAGATGAGCCAACAGAGCACGAACGCCGTCGTCATGATCCGGCCGCAGCGGTTCTATCCGAATCCCGAGACAGCGCTGGATAACGCCTTCCAGCAGAAGATCGTCGCCGACTCGCCCGACACGATCTCGGCGCGTGCGCAGACGGAGTTCGATTGTGCCGTCGAGACCTTGTCATCCGCGGGGGTCGCTGTGCACGTCTTCGAGGACACGCCAGCGCCCGCGAAACCGGATGCCGTTTTCCCCAACAACTGGTTCTCGACCCATCACGATGGCCGCGTCGCGCTTTATCCGATGCATACTCCTTCCCGCCGTCCTGAACGGCGCCGGGATCTCATCGAGCGCTTGCGCGAGCGCTATCGCGTGACCGAGGTGGTGGACTATTCGGCCTACGAAAAACGCGGCCTCTACCTCGAAGGCACCGGCAGCCTCGTCCTCGACCACATTCATCGCATCGCCTACGTTTCGCTTTCCCGGCGGACTGATCGCGAGCCGCTGGAACAGTTCTGCGCCGACTTCGATTACGAGGCGCTCACCTTCACGAGCAGCGGCGACGACGGACGCCCGATCTATCACACTAATGTGATGATGTGCCTTGGCTCGCAGTTCGCCCTCGTCGGGCTCGAGATGATCGACGATCGCGCGCAGCGGGAAACCGTTCGCGCCC
>DATMNS010000108.1:0-4640 GCA_035568735.1 Chthoniobacterales bacterium
ACTCTTTCTCCAACTCAGGAGGTTTCGCCGGCTTCAAATGATCCGCTGCCAACAGTTCAGTCATTACTTTGACTGTCTGCCGAACCCGATCGCCATCGGCACCCGGAGCATTCATGGTGAAGACTTCCATCCCCTCCTTGACCTGATGCTGGCAGGCGGGCAGCAGCTTGCGCTCCGCCGCCCGGCGCCCGCGCTTTTGACCGTAGATCTGGACGATGCAAAGGCGGCAAACTGCCACCGGAGCCATGTGCGGTTGATGGCACAAGACCGGGATCGGGATTTTCTTTTCGTCACCTATCTGCTCGACGTAAAGTTTTCGCGCCGCGTCGTAAATCGTCGTGTAACGCGGGGTCGTGCGTCCTTCCAGATCGACCACGATGTTGCCGTTGGCATCCGTTAACGGTTCGGCCAGGGGCACAGTTACCGGCAAGCCGTCGATCTGCAGGGTGACGTTTTTTTCGTAGTCGGACTCAGTCGGGCTATCCAGCCGGACCAGTTGTCCATTGATGTCGCGGCTGAATAACCCTTCGTCGTCATCACGAACGAATAAACCGGCAACGAAATCCGAATCCTGCGGCATAGGTTATCCAGGTTTCCCGGCCCGGGCCGCACCATTGCCCGACAAATGTTTGGCCACATCTTCCTCGAAGAAGGCAGCCGCCGTCTTGAGAGGAATCGGGACCGACCGGCCCAGGCCGCAGATTGAGGCTAACTCAATGGCCGTGCCCATCTCCTTGATAAGCGGCAAAATTTCATTCTTCCACTTATCCGCTCGAATCTGCCCGTCGAGCAGGTGTGACCCGAGCGAGGCCAGCTTCTGCGACCCCAGCCGGCACGGGACACATTTCCCGCATGACTCATTGCGAAAGAACTCGACGGAATTAACGGCTTGCTCAGCCATGTCCCTGTCCTCCGCATAAACAGTTAACCCGGCGCCCAGCGCCTGGGTGGGACTGAGGGCCCGGAAAAGGTTTAGCTCCAGCTCGAGATCGAGGATGTCCAGTTCAGAGGCGGCCGGATCGAAGCCGCGCCGCGCCGCCAACGCCTGCCAGCTCTTATTGTTCGTGTGGTCGCGCGGCAGGCCATTGCCGGCCCTGAGTTTAGCCGGAAGAAATCCTCCGGACGGGCCCGAAGGGGCAAAACCTTTGAGCTTCTTATCGCCCGCGATCCCGCCGCAGTACTGCTCGCCGCAAATCAGTTCGCGCAGGGTGATTCCCATCGGGACTTCATACACACCCGGGCGTTTGACGTCTCCTGAGACCGAGAATATTCGGCGACCTTTCCAACCATTCACGCCCTGGTCGGCGTAGGTCTTGCCGCCGCGCAGGCAGACGAAAGGAACCCAGGCAAAGGTTTCCACGTTGCTCACCAGCGTGGGAAGATCATTCAACCCATTGGTCTCCAGTTTCGGCGGCATGTTGCGCGGCTCGCCACGCCGATCCGACATGGCTTCGATCAGCGCGCTTTGTTCGCCGCAAATGTAACCCCCCGGACTAACGAACACGGAAATGGGCAATGACCGGCCGAGCACCATCGCATTCTCGCCGCAGAGGCCGAGCTGCTCCGCCCGCCGAATCTCGCGCTGACACGCCTCGATTTGTTCGGCGTACTCATGGCGGATATAGATGAAACCCTGCGTGGCCTCGGTAATCAGACTCGCCAGAATGACCGCTTCGACGACCAGGTGCGGGGTGCGGAGGAGAAGCTCGCGGTCCTTGAAGGTGCCCGGTTCGCTCTCGTCGGCGTTGACCACGATGAAGGCCCGGTCGTCCGACTCCCGCTGGCGAGCTTTCCGAACCGCATCGCGCACGTCCTGCCATTTTTGGATCGCGGGAATTCCCGCGCCACCTAGCCCGCGGAGATCGGCTTCCCGGATCTCGTTAAGGAGAATCTCCGACCACCCGCCCAACTCCGGGCCTTGCGCCCACTCGTCTTCCGTTTGCCAGGAGCGCACCGCCTCGCGAATGGCCGGCTCCATTTCGAAATCGACTCGTATTTGCCGAATGGCCGCGATGCGAAACTTTTCCAGCATTCCCAGGGTCCACTCCCGCCTGGCTGAGAGTAATTTTATCGCCGCGCCTAACGAGGCGTCACGGGCCGCGATCGCGGCCCGCACCGCTCGATAATCAGGTGCTTCTCCCTTGTAGGGATCGATGATGGCATCATGGCCCAGAAAACTGCGATCGAAATCATGATCCGGCGCGGGTGGCGCACCCTGAAGAGCGGCCGCGACAACGGCCTTTAGCTCGTCACTCGAGCGCGCCAGATAATACTGCTCGTGCTCGGCGCCCTGCAGCGAGAGGCAGGCGGCCGGCGCACGGTCGCAGCGGCCCAGGCACGACACGCCTTCGACCGCGACCTCTTCGCTCGTGAGCGCGTCCAATTCCCGCAGCATTTTGCCGGAACCGGCCAGGTGACAAGACAAATCGCGGCAGACTCGCAGCACGATTTTTTTGGGCGGGGTGAGCAGGAAATGGGGAAAGAAACTGGCCACGGCCTGCAGCCGATACTGCGGCACACCCGACTCTCTCGAGAAATCCGCGAGCGCCTCCGGCTTGAGATAGCCGAATTCGTCCTGGATGCGGTGCAAGGCGGGGACGAGCACCGGAGCATACAAAGTCAGCCGTTCTATTTCCATTTTTCTTGTCCGAGTGCCGCCCCGAAGATCGGGGCGCAGGGAGCCGGCGCCGCGTGTCCGAGAATCCGGGTTTCGTTAGGCATAGAGGGCGGAACAATGCTATTACGGCGAGCGTTCTATTGTCGTGCGAAAAGTTACCAGATCGGCCGCAAATTTCGCGGGCTGGAAATCAGCTTGCAGCCGGAGGTCCTCGAAAAGAGGGGCGAGGGCAGAATTCTTCGGTGCGCCCAATGGCTGCTGCGGCGTCGCGCGCGAGAGGCGATCGAGCGCGAGAACGAGTCTCTGCGCGCGACGAAAAAGCAGGCCCGCGGAGATGTTTTTGGCGGGGACGAAATCCGCGTCCGCCGAAGCGAGCGCGCGCAGCGCGGTGGCGGCAAAGACATCGTTCCATGGATCGACCGCGGCGCGCCGCGCGAGCGCGTCGGCTTGCTGCTGCACGCTGACCAACAAGTCGCGGCTGGTTGATTCGCCGGGCGGAGCGATGAGCGGCAGGCGCGATTGGGTGGCGGTCGCTTTGGCCAGCAACCAGGCGAGCCCCTGCCAACGCGTGAGGCTTTCCGATTCGACGGTCTCATTTTGCGCGAGCGCGAAGCTCATCTCGCGCAAGGCCACCGCCTGCCCGACCAGCCAGGCGCGCGGACCGCGTGCCGGATCATCGTCCTTCCAGTGCTCCGGCTCCGCCACCGACTGGCCATCCAATTCAAAAATGAGTTCCGGGTGGCCCGCTTTCAGAAGGTCCGGAGCAAGATTCTGGTGGCAGGCGACGCAGGCGTTCGCACGAACGTAGAAGTTGCGGAGATCATGCATCCCCGCGGTCACGCGGGTGGCATAACTCCAGTCTTTGCGGGTGTGTCCGCGGAGCCACGGCCCGGCCGCCCCGTGGCAACTTTCGCAGGAGACGCCTTCGTCGACGCGGACGGTTTTGGCAAGGCGCGCGGGCGCGACGGATTGCAACGGGGAATGACAAACGGTGCAGCGCTCGCTCGTTTGCGCGGCCGGCAAAGAAAGGGTCTCGGCCATTCGCGCCGAGCGGGCATCGACCAGGACCGCGTAAGCCCGCCCGTGAAAATCCTGCTGCACCCAGGTGAAATATTGGCTTCGCTTTTCCCCGGCCCCGCCGTGACAACTGGACGATTTGCAGCCGGCGGCTCCGACAAATTGGTCGGTCTGAAGCGGGGCGGCGCTCCCTGTTGCGCCCAGGCTCCCGGCCAGATAAACGGCGATCGCCACGCGGGTCGGCCGCCAGTAGAATGCGCTATCGCTCACGCTCTCGACCTTAGCGGAGAGCGGGGCGGCAAAGCCAGCAAATAACAGAATCGGCCGCCATCTCGCCTAACGACGCAAAAGTTCTTCCCTGCCAACGCTGGAAGAGTATTCTGGCGCCAACTCCCCAAGGAAAAATCCGCATGCAGGACGTTGTCGAAAAGCTAACCCGCGGTGACCCGCCGAGCGTGGCTTCATTGATCGAGGCATGAGGTCGCATGCGAATTCTTAACCGCGCGCACGTTCCCTGGTTTCTCTTTGTTGTCCTGGCGACCAGCGCCGCCGTCTGGGTCTACGTGGGGAATTTTTGTCCGGCGTATCTGCCCCCGGGGCTGGGCCTGCCCCTGGCGCTCGTGCAAAAGGTGTCGGAACATCGCAGCATCGGCGGCACGCCTGTCGGTCTGATTTTCGGTGCTCTTTCCTTCGCGATTTTTATCTTTGGCGCGCTCCTCAGCCTGCGCAAGAGAGTGGTGCTTTGGCCGCTCGGCAGCGTGCAGCGCTGGCTGCGCGCCCATATCTGGCTGACGCTCCTGACCGTTCCGCTCGTTCTCCTGCACAGCGGCTTTCGGCTCGGTGGACCCATGACTACTCTGCTCATGGTTTTCTACAGCGTAGTCATGGTGAGCGGGATCTACGGATTGTGTCTGCAGCATCGGATGCCCCGCATCATGCAGGAGCGATTGCCCGCCGAAACGGTCTACGAACAAATCCCGCACGTTCGCGCGCAGCTTTTTCGCGC
>DATMNS010000109.1:0-24245 GCA_035568735.1 Chthoniobacterales bacterium
CCTGATTCGGGGCGGCGAACGACTTCAATTACAGATGCTTCACTCGGTCTGATGATTCGAAGATTCTGGGAGATTGTAATCGATTTGTAAAGCAAATTTCTGTTTCCGGAGCGGATCCGGGGGCTTGTTTTCCCCCCGGAACCCTTTGTTAGAACTGAGGCAGCCAAGAAGCGGTTCGCCGGGCCGATTTTTCCGTGGTCCGCTCGCTCTCGCGTTCATGATTCCCAGCCGCTTCGTTCGAAACCCCGGCAGGTGGCCGATTGTGGTATGATTATAGCTGTTGCAGTGGTTATGGTAATTCTACCCGTACGGCGTGGTGTCGCGTCGCCCTCCCCTTGGAGCCCTAGGACTTTGAAGAAGTTGGCCCTGTGCCTGGCGATCCTCGCGATTCCCAGCCTCTCTTTCAGCCAGGTCCCACGCGGGGTCTTTTCGATTGCAAATTCCGGAAAACAACCTCTCGCCTCGGTTCTTGCCAATCCAAACGTAGACGGCATCACGGTCCGGCAAGACTGGGCCGCACTCGAACCCACAGACGGCAATTTCGACTTTAGTTTTCTTGATTCGGCGATTGCGTCCTGCGCCGCTTCCAACAAACAAGTCCTGCTGCGCATCGGCACGCAAGCCGCCAAGCCGGCTTGGGTAACGAATGCGGTCGCTGCCGCCGGCGGCAGCTTTTTTACGTTCCTTGATACCAGCGGCACACCGACGACAATCCCCGTCTTTTGGGATCCGACATTTTTGGCGAAGAAGACCGCAATGATCGCGGCCTTGGGAGCACACTTAGCCAATAATCCGACCGTCACGATCGTGTCGGCGAGCTTCGCCAATGCCATCAGCGAGGACTGGAATGTTCCCCATTCCCCGACCGACGTGACCAACTGGCTGGCCTTGGGCTACACCTCCGATAAGTTGCTCGCCGCAGGCCAGCAAATCATCGACGCCACCATGATCGCTTTCCCCAACCAGATTGTGACCATGGCTGTAGGCGGGAGCGGGCACGTTAACGGAATCAATCTTGATCCGACCAACGATTACGCCGCCCGGGCGGCGGTGGGAACGGCCCGCGCCTCGTGGCCGGGGAGATTTAACGTGCAGAAGAACGATCTTTCCACCTTCATACCGGCTGCGCCGGGAACTGACTCGCTTTACGAGATGATCTGGGATTTTCAACCCGATGTCGCGGGACAAATGGTCTTTCAATGTGCCAATGACCCCACCTACCGGGCGAACAACGGAGTGCCGCAAGACCCGTCAATTACATTGGAACAGTCGATCGACAATGCCGTGAGCTATAATGAGAAATATGTCGAAGTCTACCAGACCGATGCCAACTCCCTCCTCGACGCGATAGCTTACGCGCACGCTGCGCTCACCGCCGATCCGTCTCCGACACCAACCCCAACGCCTTCTCCAACGCCGACACCGTCTCCAACCCTGACACCAACCCCAACGCCTTCTCCAACGCCGACACCAACTCCAACCCCGACGGCAACCCCAACGCCTACACCGTCTCCGACACCAACTCCAACCCCGTCTCCAACGCCAACGCCTTCTCCAACTCCGACGCCCGCGAATGCACCGAGTCCACCGACAGGGCTGCACGTTGTCTTCTAGGAACGGACCAGAGTCGCGTTCGCTCCATTTTTGGGCTTTGGCTTCGTGTCGGTGGCCGCTCGGGAGAGGGATGGATTACCTTGCCTCGCGCCGGGAGTCAGTTCCTCGAATTCGCGGATGAGTGCGTCGTCCGCGAATATGCGGCCCCGGCTGTTGTCGACGTAGCTTCGCCGATAAATTCCTCGCCATCGCGGGCGAAGATGAAATAAGGGCGCACCCGGTGGCGTCGTCGCCTAACGACCGAACGACTCCGCGTCTCATAGCGCGGCGGCGGCGTCATGCCAGAAATTGCGATCAGGACGGACCGGCGCCGCTTTCCTGCATGCCGAATGACGACACCCTGCTCTTCGCGGAGCACGTCCAAGAAATGGAGGCCAGCGCCCGTATGACCGGTCTTTCGTTTGCTTTCTTACCGATGTGGCCGTCATGCAAAAGCGCGCGTGTCGCGGCTACGCCAATAATTCGCTTTGTCCGGCCGCCGGAGTCAGAATCAGAGGTCTGATATCGGTGCTGCCATTCCGGCAGTGCGACATGACTTTTGCGAAAGGGAGGCGATGAGTTTACAAGGCCCCCTAGCGATGAAACGCGGGTTCCAAACTGCTGGATTCCATGACGCCAAGATTAACGAAGCCTATCTAATTTGATGACGATATGACGAAACGGTAAGAAATGGGTTGTCTTGTCCGTGCGGTTTCTACTACAGCCGTTACATGTCAAATCCACACGGTATCGACTCAGTCACACGTCGCTTCTTAAGAATCGCTGTCGTTTTCTTCTGTCTCTCGGGCGCAATGGCGCTGCTCAGCGAGAGTCCGTCCGCCTTGGCATCCGCTCCGGCAAACTCCAGTCCGACCCCGAGCCCGACGCCTTGGAAAGCCAAGTCAGCTGAATCCACCGCCGCGTCGGGTCAGTCCGAACGAACCTCAAGGACAAGCAGCCAGCAGACGATCGTGGTACAGGCTGCGCCGGTAATAAGTGCCTACGGCGCGCCGCCGGAGTTTTCCCAATCGCGCTTCGGGCCCCTGACCAACGCCTATGTCCTTCCGGCGGGGGCAGTTTATACGAGCGTCATTTACGAGAATGATTCTGCGGCCTTTCGCAAACCGGATAACACTTTTACTCAAGAATTGGAAATCGGTCTTCCTTATCGCTTTAACGTCGCGGCGGAGCACGAAGTGCAGTATTACGACGGCACTCTGCAGGAGACCAGCTGCAGTCTTGAAGCCCGTTACGCTTTTGCGGACTGGAACAAGATTCCGCTCAATCCAACTTTCTTCACTGAATTAAAGTTTGGGGTTGGTAATATCCTCCATGACGAAGGCGCGCCGACGCCTGGGCGGAACTTCGGGCCCGGAGGTTTCGATAACACTCAGCACCTGCCGGACTCGAGCGAAATGCGCCTTTTGCTTTCTCAAGAGTTTTTCGGCCGGATTGAATGGGCCTTGAATTCTTTCTTCGAGCAGGAGTTGGGCGGTGATCGCGGCCGGGAGTGGGGTCTGGCCCAATCGATCGAGACGCCGGTGATTCTACCCAACGAAGCGCTGAAGGTTGGCATAGAGGCGCAATTCCGAAGCTTCAGCGACAAGACGAGTCGGGGACAACCCTATAACAGTGTCGTCGTGGGACCAACGGCAGGTTGGAAGCCCACGCGCAACACGCGCCTCGATATCTCGCCCCTCTTTGGGGTAAACGAGAAATCGCCGCATGTGCAGGGCTTCGTCGTTTTCTCCGTGCTCCTCGGTGGTGGAGAAGGTCAGGAAGCGGAAGCGCCGACTTCGACGCGAAACCGGTAGAACTCCTGACAACTCGGGCGGCTTGATCCAAGAGCTGAAATCACGAAAAGAGAGATCAGAAATTCAGCGGCCGGAGGATGCCGAAGACAAGGGAGAGATTGCGTCCCGCAACCCAGCCGCCGCAGGCGAGGAGGTAGCGTTCGATTTGGCGCGCAATCAGGCTCGATTGAAAATCGCCTCTGCTTGTTGAGATGGTGCGCGATACAGGGTTCGAACCTGTGACCCCTACCGTGTCAAGGTAGTGCTCTACCACTGAGCTAACCGCGCAGGCGGGCGAAAGCACAAGAGACGAATCGCGTGCCTCGAGTCAAGCGCGAAGAAGGATGCGCCTTTGAAGCAAGCGGGAACGCAAGGCCGCAGCGAAGTCGGTCGGACCCTAACTCCGGTGGCTCATTCGGCCGCTACCAGGCCTGGGAGCGGAATGGCCCGCCCGGATCAGGCCGCGAGTTTGGTCGCTTCTTTGTGGCCCAAGATCCGAACCGTCTGTTTGAGTTGGTCGACCTTAAGGGGCTTTTTCAAAACAGTAATCGGTCCTTTCGCCAGAATCCGATTGAGCATTTCACTGTCGGGATAACCAGTGATGACGACGATTGGCAGATTGGGATCGATTTCCTTCGCCGCGTCATAAACATCGTCCGCTGGTCCATCCGGCAATTTCAGGTCGAGAAAGAGCAAATCAAATCGCTGCTTCTCGAGCGCGGCAATCGCCTCTTTGACCGTCCCGACGACGACGCGGCTGAAACCAATTTTCTTCAGGAAAACTTTGAAGAGGTTTTGCAGGCTGACATCGTCGTCCACCACCAACACCGTCGGCTGGCCGGAACGATCTTCTTTCAGGACATCCTTATCGAGGGAATCTTTCTTGATCCGCCAACGGCCGCCAATTTGAATCGCGGGCAACTGGCCGCGCTGGACCAAATAATAGACAGTCGGCAGCGGAATTCGGAGATATTTCGCAGTCTCCTTGACCGTCAGTAGGTTATGCATGGCAGGAGGTCAGCAATTTTTTTCGCCAGTTGCAATATTTATTGCCGAAACATGAGCATTATAAATTTTAGAATGCGTGTCAACCATCTTATTTCACGTGGCAGAAGAGGCTTCGCGCTTGGAAAGAAGCCCGATCGCTGGGGGCGGAACTCTCATCCTGCAGCGATATCGCCGCTGGACATTGGGTGACCGGGGGTTCACTATTCGCAACTTTATGAGCGCATTGTTTTTCAAACGGTTTTTGCAAAAGCCGTTTCAAATCGCTTCCATCATCCCCAGTTCGAAGGCGCTCGTGGAGCGGGTTGCGAGCAAAATGGATTTCAGCCAGCCGCGAATCATGGCCGAGTATGGTCCTGGAGAAGGAGTCCATTCCCGCGAGTTGGCCGCTCGGATGGACGCCGACTCGCAGCTTTTCCTCTTCGAACTGGATCGGGCCTTCTCCCGCGATCTCGAGCGGCAGTTTGCCGATGATCCACGCGTCCACATCATCAACCGCGACGCCGCCAGTCTCGCCGAGGAGCTCGCTCGCCGCGGCATCGGACAATGCGACTACATTCTTTCCGGCATTCCTTTCAGCATTCTCGAGATCAAAAAGAAACGCGCTCTGCTCCAGGATACCTACGACGCGCTCCGACCCGGCGGCGCGTTCATCATTTACCAGGTGACAAACGAACTCCGGCAGCACGCCACCTTTTTCGACCGCGCCGAATCCGAGTACTGCCTGCAAAATATCCCCCCAATGTTCATCACGGTTTTCCAAAAAGCGCTGACGCGGAATGGACACGTGCGGGTCGCGCCGCTGCCCACAGCAAAAATTACGGCCCAGCGCATGGCATGAGTGCCTGCAAGACTCGCATGGAAAAGGATTCCATGGGCGAGATGTCCGTCCCGGAATCCGCGCTTTACGGAGCTTCGACCCAGCGCGCGGTGCTGAATTTTCCAGTCAGCGGCTGGCGTTTTTCGCGGCCGTTCATCCGCGCGCTTGGTTTATTGAAATGGGCCGCGGCCCAGGCGAACCATGATCTTGGTTTGCTCGATGCGGAGCGCAGCGCGCTCATCGTGCAAGCCGCCGAGGAGGTGGTCGAGGGCAAGCTCGACGAACATTTTCCGCTCGACATCTTCCAGACCGGCTCGGGGACGAGCACAAACACGAACGCAAACGAAGTCATCTCCAACCGCTGCTGCCAGTTGGCCGGCCAACCGATCGGCGCCCGCCTCCCGGTCCACCCTAACGATCACGTCAACATGGGGCAATCGAGCAACGATGTGATCCCATCGGCGATTCACATCAGTGCCGCCGAGCAACTCAAGACCTGTCTCATCCCCTCCCTCGGGAAACTCGAGGCCGCGCTGGCCGCCAAAGCGACCGAATTCCACGACGTGATCAAGATCGGTCGCACCCATTTGATGGACGCGACGCCGGTGCGGCTCGGTCAGGAATTCGGCGGCTACGCGCAACAAGTGCGTTTTGGAAAACGCCGGGCCGAGCAGTCGATCGCCGCGCTCCAGGAACTCGCCCTCGGCGGCACTGCGGTCGGGACCGGCCTGAACCGTCACCTCGGATTTCCGGCAAAAGTGATGCGGCATCTCGAGCAGCGAACGGGCATCGCATTTCGCGAAGCGGAAAATCATTTCGAAGCACAGGGCGCCAAGGATGGCGTCGTCGAAGTGAGCGGCCAGCTCAAAACGATCGCGGTCAGTCTCTTCAAGATTGCCAACGACATTCGCTGGCTCGGCAGTGGTCCGCGCTGTGGGATTGGCGAAATTGCGCTACCCGCCACCCAACCCGGCAGCTCCATCATGCCGGGCAAAGTGAACCCGGTGATCTGCGAATCGGTCATGATGGTTTGCGCGCAGGTCATCGGCGCCGACACGACGATCACCTGGGCGGGCGCGAACGGAAATCTCGACCTCAACGTCATGATGCCGGTGATGGCGCACAATCTCCTGCACAGTATCCGGCTGCTCGGTAACGTGGCCGAAATTTTTGCCGACAAATGCGTCAGCGGAATCCTTGCCAACAAGGAGCGGTGCCAGGAATTGGTCGAGCTCTCGATGGCGATGGTGACGAGTCTGGCGCCGAAAATCGGCTACGATCGCGCCGCCGAGATCGCCAAGGAAAGCGCGAGGACGGGCAAGACGGTGCGTCAGATCTGCCGGGAAGAGAAGGTCCTGCCGGAAGCGGAATTGAACGCCGCGCTCGATCCGATTGCGATGACCGAACCGGGCGGGGAAGGTGGCGGCGGAGGTTAAGTTTCCCGGGAGTTCGTTTGCCTAACGATCGGCCTTCGCCAATCGAAATTATTTTTTCTTCCCATGGTCGCCAATGTTAACAGCCCGAATTTTTCCGGCGGCGCGAATATCGCGATCAAGTGCCCGTATCACACCTACGAGCAGACAATCGCTTTTTATCGTGACACCCTCGGCCTGCCGGTCGTCGAAGAGGAAGCGGAAGGCTGCATCTTTCAGTTCGGCCCCGTCCGCCTGTGGATTGATCGGGTCCCGAACATCAGCCATCCCGACATCTGGCTCGAGCTTGAAACCAACGATACGGAGAGCGCCGCGGCCTATCTCAAGAATCACGGCGTTCCACGGCGCGACGAAGTGGAACAACTGCGCGAAGACTTCGATGGGTTCTGGATTTCCGATCCAGCCGGCGTCATTCATCTCGTCGTGGGCGACGAAGACTAACTCTTTGCGGTCAGAATTACGCCGTCCGGGGCGCGCCTAACGAGACCGCCGTCGTCTCGAAAAAAAGGTTTTCAAATGTCGGCTGGAACGCGCCCCCGCGGGTCGCGCCAATCGCAAACTGCGGACTGATCTCCGCCTGCGTGGCGCAAAATACTTCGATGTCGGCTCGGCCGCACTTTTCCAATTCCGCCCGCACCGTTCCGGCCGCGAGCTCCGGCGAATTGCAATCGCGGCTAAGATGTCCGAGCACGACGCGCGCGACCTTGCCGGGCAATAATTGCGCAATGGCGGCGGCGGCGGCCGTGTTGGAGAGGTGGCCATGCCGCGACTGGATTCGCTGCTTCACCGGCCAGGGCCGATGCGGATCGTTCTGCAAAAGCTTTTCATCGTGATTCGTCTCGATGACCAGCGTTTGCACCTGGCGCAGGCGCTCAATCGTGAGGCGCGTGGCATGACCGAGGTCGGTGATGTAGCCGAGCGCGCTCGTCCCCGCGTGGAAAGTATAGCCGACCGGCTCAACCGCATCATGCGGGACGGAGAAATTTTCGATCGTGACGTCGCAGATCGAAAAACTCGAACCGGTGCGAAAAATTCGCCAGTTGCGATGCGCGCCTAATCCCGCGGAGGCGGGGTAACGAATCGCTTCCGCGGTCAGCGCATTGCAATAAATCGGAACCTCGAATTTGCGGCAGAGCACCTCCAGCCCGCAAACGTGGTCGCCGTGCTCGTGTGTCAGGAGCACGCCGTCGATGTCGTTAGGCGTAAATCCGCAGCGCGCGAGCCGCAGGACGAGCTGGCGCGCGCTCAACCCGCCGTCGACGAGCAGCCGGCAATGGCTGGTCGCGACGAGTGCGCTGTTCCCCGCGCTCCCGCTCCCGAGCATCGTCAGACTGAACATCTGAAGATAATTAGCGAAGCGGAGCCTTGGGCACAAACGGAAACCCTTTGCCTCACCGCCGGCGCGAACAATTTTCGACAGAGGCGCGAGTGTCGGATACGGTTTCCCGGCAATGGATGCGATCGATCTGGCCGGTCTCCGGCGTGAGTACGAAACCCAGGGACTGCGCCGGGCGGAGCTGCATCACGATCCGATCGAGCAGTTCGCGACCTGGTTTTCGACCGCGCTCAATTCCGCGCTCCCGGACGCGAATGCGATCAGCCTCGCCACCGCCACGCCTGGTGGAAAACCATCGGTGCGTGTCGTTCTCCTGAAAGGATTCGATCAGCGCGGTTTCGTTTTTTTTACCAACTATGAAAGCGACAAGGGCCGCGAGCTCGCCTCCAATCCGCAGGCGGCCTTCGTCGTTTACTGGGTGCAGCTGGAGCGACAAATCCGCGTCGCCGGCCGCGTCGAAAAGACTTCGCGAAAGGAATCGGAGACCTATTTTCACGCGCGGCCGCGCGGCAGCCAGCTCGGCGCCTGGGTCTCGCGCCAGAGCGAAGTGATCGACGCGCGCCGCATTCTCGACGCCCGTCTGGCGGAGATGACTGAGCGTTTTGCGGGGAGCAACGAGATCGAGCTCCCGCCGCATTGGGGCGGCTACCGGATCGTGCCCGAGACGATGGAATTCTGGCAGGGTCGCGCGAACCGGCTGCATGATCGATTTCGCTACACCCGACAAAAGGATGCCTCGTGGCTGATCGAGCGGCTCGCGCCATGATTCGTTAGGCAGCCGTCTTCTGGCATGGAGCTACCCGACGAAACAACTCGTTCGCGCCGCTGAACGCCGGCGGCCGGGCCGCGTTACTGGTGGCACCCTCTGCCGGGGATTGCCGGGGATGGATTTTGTTCCGCCGGTTTATTCCGACCTGAGCAAGGCGGAGTGGAAAATCATGAGGGCCTGGTATGACGAGACCGATCGGAGCGGAGTGATTGGCGAATGCGCATGAGTATGAAGCGGCCGTGCGGGACTCGATCTTTGGTATCCAGCACTGCAAATGGGCGGCGTCTTGTTGTTGCACGATATGAGCCGGTTCGCGCAAGCATTCGATGTTACGGCCCAAGGCGGAGTGCGCCGCGCGTGCGACGAGTGGCGGGAGGGAAATCCGCAAGCGGAAGCGATCTGCCTCAACGGCGAGTCGCGCACGATGGAATTGCCCAGCCCGGTTTACAAGGATGCTTGCGGGCTGGGGATCCTCCACAAAAGCGGAGTCCCGGCGCCGCCCAACGGCGACACCGGGACCGCAGTCTCACTCACAAATCAGAAACATATCGAAACCCCGCCGTAGCCATTAAGCCTCTGCGCGAGCTCGATCTGACGGCTGACGATCTCTGCACCTAACGATTGCGGGTCGAAGCTGGCGCCTCCGCTTCGTTCCCCTCGTGACCACCGAAGAGGTAGGAGAAAACCGCGAAGACTTGCGCACGCGGGGCATCGGTATTAACGCCGAAAAGCGGAGAAACATCCAGCCGCGTATTTTTCGTCGGTTTCCACGCGACCGTCGGGCCGATGATGAAACGAGTAGATTCGCCCGTCGCAGGATCTTCGCGAATACCTTTGTCGCTAAACACGGTTAGCTGCATCTCCGCGCCTACTTTGAGCCGCTCTTTCGGGAGCAAGACCGGAATCATCGCGCTTTGGGCAAAGCCGTATTCGCGGCCGCGATCGCCACCGACTTCCTGCTCGTAGAAAACATTCAGTGCCCACTCCAGTTTCTCAGCGAATTCTTCCGAAAACAGCACCCGCCCTTCCACCGCGTCGGGCAGCGGAAGGTGCATGTCCAGAAAATCCCGTCCCTCGCCCGGGCCAGGTTTTGCCGGCGGACCTTCATCATGCAAAATGTCACCGATGCCGAATTTGTATTCGACGAACAAGGTTGGGTTGAAAGGAATCTTATCCCAATCGGCAAGGGCATAACGCGCCTCCACGCTGAAACTTCTCTCCTGGGTCGTTCCGCGATAGGTCTCGACTGCGTTCTCGAAGGCGACGCCGAAACGATAGGGCAAACCAATCTCAACCTCTTCGGTGAAATTGTGATCGGGTCGATCGAACTTGAGCGCATCGCCTTCATAGATGAAACCTGCGTAGACGGCGCCCGGCGGGAGCACATAGGCATTGACCAGGTTCGAAAACCGGCTGCGCGAGAGGGCGGGCGGCGCGCCGTATGCGCTCGGCACTTCCTCGCCTCTGATCACCATAGTCTCCTGTTCAGGGACTGCCGCGGTTTGATTAGTGGAGGCGCTCGCTGGGCTCGCGGCACTGGCCGGTTTCTTGGCAGTGGAGGTCGAGTTGCTGGTGGTCGTTGCCACCGTGAGAGGTTCCTTATTCGAGGTGACCGCATCCTGAGCGAGCAGGGTGTTCGCGGGATAAATCGCGCCGAGGCAGGAAGCGGCCCACAGGCCGAGCGTGAAGAGTATCCTGGGGCGCGGAACGACGGATCGGGCGAAACTTTTCTGTAGCATGCGTGCCGTGTAGCTGAAGGCAGTCGGGAAGGCAACAATAAAATGATAATTTAGTCATCTTTTTCCAAAACCCCCCTTTCGGCCGCAGCTAATCGCTCGCTCCATTCACCAGCGCCGGGCTCGGAAACCGGAGCGTAACCACCGTCCCGCGACCAAGCTCGCTCACCACGGAAAGGGAGCCGCCATGCAAGTCGGCGATCGATTTCACCAATGCCAGCCCGAGGCCCGTGCCTTCAGAGCTGCGCGACCGGTCGACCCGATAAAACCGATCAAAGACGCGCGGGATATGTTCCGCCGCGATCCCGCAACCGCTGTCTCGCACCACGATTTGGGCGCCATCCGTCCCGACCGCGAGTGCCATGACGATCTGGCCGCCGTTAGGCGTGAAGCGCACGGCGTTATCCACCAGGTTGCTCACCGCGCGTCCGAACAAAACTGGGTCCGCGTAAACCTCACCTTCGCCTTCACACCGGATGACGAGGCGGCGTTCCTCGGCGATCGCCTCATTGTAAGCGGCGATTTTTTCGATCGCGGCGCGGCCGTCGAAAAGCGAGCACTGCGCCTGCCGCTCGGCTGCTTCCGCGCGGGCGAGAAAGAGCAGGTTGTCGATGATCCCGGAGAGCCGCGCGCACTCGGCCACGCTCGATTCGATTACGGCCTGATACTCGTCAGGCGAACGCGGCCGGGCCAGGGCCACTTCCGCTTCGCCGCGAATGTTGGCCAGCGGCGTGCGCAATTCATGCGCGAGATCTGCCGAAAATTGCGAGAGCCGCGTAAACGAATCCTCGAGACGGTCCAGCATCTCGTCGAACGCGATCGCGACCGGCTGCAGCTCGCGGGGCCACTCCGCCGGCGGGACGCGTTCGTGCAACTGATGCGGGCCGACGCGCTGGAGCGACCTGGTCATGGCGGCCAGCGGCTGCAAACCTCGTTTCGTCACGGTGATGGCGATGACGACGGAAGCAAAGGTCCCGCAAGCGAGCACGGCCGCGACCAGGAAGCCGAACTCCAGCATGAAACCTTCATCTTCCGAGCGATCCTGGGCGACCTGAATCGTGTATGGTTGACCGTGCACCACCGCCGCGGCGGAGACTAACGAGAATAACTTGCCAGCTGTCCGGAAGTCGAACGGGCCATTTTCCGACACGCCGGCGTTCCGGCCGCGGGTAAAAAGTTCCGGTGGCAGCAAGCGTTTCATCCCGGGCGTCTCGGCCACGGTGGCTCCGGCCGAATCGACCACTCGCACCCAGTAGGCCGCCCGTTCTCCGCCACGGAGCGTTTTCAATTCGTTCTCCAGAAGGCGCGGCTCCCCGGCGGTTGTCAGCTCCGCGCGGATGGCAAGGACCTTGTCCACGAGGACGGCCCGGTCCTCTTCGAAAGCGTGCCGGACGACAATCCAATAGAGGACCGCAAGCCCGCAGCAGAGGAGCAGGGCCGCCGCCGGGGTAAAGAGGAAGACCAGCTGCGAAGCAATCGACCGCGGCTCAGTCGACTTTGAGGACATAACCGGCGCCGCGAACCGTGTGGATCAACTTTCTCGAATAAGGATCGTCCACTTTGGCGCGCAACCGTCGGACCATGACATCGAGGACATTGGTGCCGGTTTGAAAATCAATCCCCCAGACATGGCTCTCGATGTCCTTGCGCGTTACGACCTCGCCCGCCGAGCGAACCAGTTGTGCGAGGAGCAGAAATTCCTTGGCGGTCAGATGAAGCGGATCGCCCGCCCGGACCGCCCGATTGCGTCGCGTATCGAGTTCCAAATCCTCGATCCGCAACTGTTCACCCTGCTGCGCCGGGCTCCGGCGCAGGAGCGAGCGCACGCGGGCGACCAGCTCGGAGAACGCGAATGGCTTGACTAGGTAATCATCCGCGCCCAGCTCGAGTCCCTTGACCCGATCCGGCACGCTGTCGCGCGCGGTGAGAAACAAAATGGGCGTGTGCGCTCCGCCGCTGCGCAATTCCTCGACGACGGCCCAGCCGTCCTTCTTTGGCAGCATCACATCAACCAGGAGAAGATCGAAACGCGTCGCGAGTGCGAGTTGGAGTCCGGTCTCTCCATCGCTTGCGGACTCGACGGAATAGCCTTCCTCCTCGAGACCCTTGGCAATAAACGCGGCGGTCTTTTTCTCGTCCTCGATCAACAGGATGTGCATTGAAGAAGGTATAAAGGTTGCCTTCGCCGCGTTCAAGCTTGGCGGAGCGCCGCCTCTTACTACCGGGCGGCGCGTTTCCCGTCACTCGAAAAACCGCTCCGCGTGCGGGCCGCAAGTCGAGCTCCAGCGTCCAGGCGCTGCGGGGTTGACGGGCGAGATGCCTAGAGGTCTCCGCCATGCGGCCCGGATCGAGGAACGTTTTTCCCTTCGCCGGCGGCGATCATGTCGCGCGCCGTCTCCCGCGCACGGACGAAACCACTCCCGTGGCGCTGCGCCACGACGTCCCAGCTCCGCACGCACTCGATCATCTTGTTTTTCGTTAGGCTATTTTGGGGGGGCCGCTGGCGGCAGGATAAACCCACGCGGGCGCCGCTCGCAAAGCGATGGTCGAAAACTGATCTCGCAATAGCGGCGCGAGTTGCTAGAACCTGTGCCACCGACTTTGAAAAATTATCTCAGACTGAATCTGAGCCTGCTTTACTGGATCTTCGTCGCTCCCTTTCGGGGAGAGATGTTCGAGCTCGCGCCGGTTTTTCGCCAGATGGTGGCGATCGGGGTGCGCGCCGCTCCGATGGTCGCGCTCACGGCCTGCAGCGTGGGCGTAACCCTCGCGATGCAGGGCGCACATTCTCTCCAGCAACTCGGCGCGGAAATTTACGTGCCGGACCTCGTCATGGTCACCTTGCTGCGCGAGATGGGCCCGGTCCTGATCGCCGTCATCGTGATCGGACGCAGCTGTTCGGCGGTCGCCGCGGAATTGGGCACGATGAAAGTGTCCGAGGAAATCGAGGCCCTCGAAGTGATGGCGATCAATCCGATCAGTTATCTGATCGTGCCGCGCTTTCTGGCGATGCTCGTGATGCTCCCGGCGCTCACCATCCTGGGCGATTACATCGGCGTCTTCGGTGGTTGGGCGGTCTGTCGGCTCGCACTCGACTTCGATACCGCCGGCTACGTCTTGCGCGCCGTGCAAAGCGCCGACACCTGGGATCTTTACTCCGGCATGATCAAGAGCGTCGTCTTTGCCTGGATCGTCATCACGATCGCCTGTAACGCCGGGTTGCACGTGGAGGGTGGCGCCGAAGGCGTCGGGCAAGCCACCACTTCCTCCGTCGTGCAGGCGCTCCTCGCCATGCTCGTGACAAACGCCATCCTGACTTCGATCTTTTTCTTTGGCGCATGACTCCGGAAAACCAGCCAGTCGTCGAAGTGAAGAATCTCATCCGAAAATTCGGCGAGCGCAGTGTAATCGACGATCTCAATTTCCAGATCGATCGCGGCGAGACCCTCGTCATCATGGGCGGGAGCGGTTGCGGCAAGAGCACTTTGCTCCGCCACATCGTGGGCGTGATGAAGCCCAACTCCGGCTCGGTCCAGATTTTCGGCGAAGAGATCACCACGATGAACGACCGCGAGATCGCCAGAGTGCGGCGACGCTTCGGCATGTTGTTTCAATCCGGCGCGCTCCTCGCCTCGCTCACCGTCGGGGAGAATGTCGCGCTCCCGTTGCTTCAACACACCGACCTCAGCCCCGCCGAAATCGACGAAGTCGTGACCCGAAAACTGCAAATGGTCGGCCTGACCGGTTTCGAGAATCTCAAGCCGGCCGAGATCAGTGGCGGAATGAAAAAACGCGTCGGGCTGGCCCGCGCCCTGGCACTCGAACCCGAGTTGCTCTTCAGCGATGAACCCACTTCCGGGCTCGATCCGATCATGACCGCGGTGGTGGACCGGCTGACCCTCGAATTGACCCGCGGCAGCGGCATGACCGCGGTGGTCGTGACCCACGACATGACGAGCGCCTTTCGCATTGCGACCCGCATGATCATGCTCAACCACGGAAAGATCATCGCGCAAGGCACGCCTAACGAGATCCGGGCAAATCCGAATCCCGACGTCCAGCAATTCATCAACGGCGAAGCCGATGGCCCTGTGCCGATGAGTCTCTCCCAGAGCGAGCATCAGAATTCCGCTCACGTCCAGCCGCGTCCGCTCGTCGGCGCGCGCGGCCGCTTCCATCGCAAAACATCATGAAACGAAATTTTTCAGATTATCTCGTTGCCCTCGCGGTCGTCGCTTGCAGCCTCGTCCTGCTCGGGGCGCTGACCTTTGCTCTCTCCGGTTATCGATTGCAGAAACCGTCCCGCGTTCTGCAGATCGACTACGAGGATGTCACCGGGATCAAGGTCCATTCAGAAGTTCGTTATGCGGGAGCGCCCGCCGGGCGGGTGATTGCGATGCGTCATTTGAGCGCCGCCCAGCGCGTGGCCGAGCCGAACAAGAAGGACGCGGTCCGGGTGAGCATCGAACTCCTCGACAGTGTTCCGCCTTTGCCATCCGACATCGCGGCCTCTCTGAGCTCCGACTCGATGCTGTCGCCGAAGTTTGTCTCACTTTCCGCCGGGACGCCGGGGAAGGCGGTCTTGCCTAACAATGCCATAATTGAAGGCGCGCCCGCCTACGGCATTGACCAGATCATCGGCGCGGTCGGACCGGTCCTGACGAACGCGAACAAGTTGATCGACAATCTGAATGGCACGGCAACGAACTTGAACGGCACGGTGACCATCGTGAAAACGGATCTCGGCCTGTTTCTTCCCAAGCTTTCACCGGTTGCCGACACGGCGAAAGTCGACCTCGAGGAGCTGCAAAAGACGATTCAGGGTTTAAACGGCGTGGAAGCCAAGGCGAGCAATGTTTTCGCGACCGCTGATACGTTCGTCGGCTCGACCGACCAACAACTGCGCGAGCAGATGCGCGAGCTGCACGTGATTCTGTTGAACCTCAAGGTCATTACCACGCATGCCAAGGCGCTGGTCGATACCCTGGCGGAGAAACCGAACCGGATCATTTTCAGCGGCAAAGCCAACAAACTCACGCCCGAAGACCAGATCATCAAAAGCCACCAGGCGTTGCCGGCCAGAACACCGTAATCGGCCTAACGAATCCCCATTTCGGATCGCGCTCGCGCCGCGGGCGAAATCGCGTTAGGGAGTTGGATGGTAATCTTCCAGCGCACGGCCGTCGGGTTTGCTTTCCTTGTTTGGTTCGCGGAGCTCGTGCCTCCGGCGCGGGCCCAGGAATCGGAAACGGCGCCGCTCGTTTCGCCCCCGGCGGCCGTGGCCACGCCGACCTCTTCTCCTGTTCCTTCTGCGACCGCCGCTCCCTCGCCGTCGCCGGTGCAGTTGACCGATATTCTTGCCAAAGGCGTCAAGGCACGCGTGATCGGGCCGGCGGTGATGGGCGGCCGCGTCTCGGATATCGCGATCGATCCGCGTAATCCCGCCGTGTTCTATGTCGGGCTGGGAACGGGCGGGGTCTTCAAGACGGGCAACAATGGCGTCAGTTTCGATCCGATTTTCGACAAGCAACCGGTGCTCTCGATCGGCGCGGTGGCGATCGCCCCGTCCGACTCGGATGTCGTCTGGGTCGGGACCGGCGAAGCCAACGATCGCAATTCGTCCGAGTGGGGCGACGGCGTTTATCGTTCGACCGATGGCGGCGGGGCATGGACGAACGTTGGCTTGAAGGAAAGTCGCGCCATCGCGCGGATCGTGGTTCATCCGACGAAACCGGAGGTGGCCTACGTGGCGGCGATGGGAAATCTTTGGAAAGACGGCGGCGAGCGCGGTCTCTACAAAACGACCGATGCCGGCAAGACCTGGAAACTTGTTCTGCACGCGCCCGTGCCTAACGACGCGCGCTCCGGTTGCGGCGATGTCGCGCTCGATCCGTCAAATCCCGAGATCGTTTACGCGGCGCTCTACGCCCGGCAACGCACTCCGTGGTCGTTTGCCTATGGCGTGACGGCGACGAACGGGTTCGACGTCGGTGGAATTTTCAGGAGCAGCGATGGCGGCGCGAGCTGGAAAAAATGCGCCGGCGGTCTGCCTGGTCTGACGGGCCGCATCGGCCTCGCCGTGTCGGCGAGCAAACCAAAACTGGTGCTGGCGATCGTGCAGAGCGACGAGGGCGGTGCGAGCGATATCAGTGATCTTCACAGCCGGCGGGGCGGCGTTTTTCGCTCCGAAGACGGCGGCGGGAAATGGACCCGGATGAGCGACATCAATCCACGGTCCTTTTATTTCAGCCAGATCCAGGTCGATCCGTCCAATGATCAACGCGTTTATGTGCTCGGCATGGCGGTGCTCGTGTCCGACGACGGCGGGAAGAATTTCCGGGAAGATCTTTCGGAGAAGTTGCATCCCGATTGTCATGCGCTCGCCATTCAACCGGGCACGGCCCCGTCGCCCAAGCGGGCGAAACCCGAGGACAAGAACAAGCCGCCGAAGGCACCGGTCTGCCAGCGTCTCCTGCTCGGAACCGATGGCGGGCTTTATCAAAGCTACGCCGCGGGCAAAGCCTGGGATCACCTCAATCGATTTCCGGCGGGCGAATTTTACCGCATCTCGCTCGATGACACGCAGCCGTTTTTCCGGATCGCAGGCGGTTTGCAGGACAACGAGAGTTTTGTCGGACCGAGCCAGGTGCCAAGCAAGGAAGGCATCCGGAATTCCGATTGGACCGCGCTCGAAGGCGGCGACGGGTTTTACGTCGTTTTCGATCCGTCGGATCGCGACATTTTCTACGCCGAGAGTCAGGAGGGCTACATTCATCGGATTAATCTGCGCACCGGCGAGAAGCGCGACCTCCGCCCGGAGGCGGCGGAAGGCCAGGAGCGTTATCGTTTCCACTGGAACGCGCCGCTGATCGGGAGCCGGGATCAACCCGGCGTGCTTTACCTCGCCGGCAACCGCGTTTTTCGCCTCACGGATCGAGCGGAACATTTCCAGGTGATCAGTCCCGACCTCACGCACCACGATCCGGCGCGGGTCAATACCAGCGGCAGCGGGGCGGAGAATTACGGCGTCGTCTATTCGTTAGCCGAATCACCGGCCAAAGCCGGTTTGCTGTGGGCCGGGACGGATGATGGACGGCTTTGGTTGACCCAAAACGACGGCGCGAACTGGGCGGAGCTGACTTCGAAGCTGCCGGAACCGGCGCGTGGCCAATGGATCGTGCGCATCGAGCCGGGCGCGAAGGATCCAAAGGTTGCCTACGTGGTGACGAACGCCTATCGGCGCGGCGACGATCGGCCATTTATTTTGCGGACCGCGGATCTCGGCCAAACCTGGCAGAGCGTGATCGGCCAGGGGCTTCTACCTAACGACCCGGTGGAGGTCGTGCGGGAAGATCCGGTGAACTCCAATTTGCTCTATGCCGGGACGCACTTTGGCTTGTTCGCCTCCTTCGACGGCGGCGGGCATTGGCTGCGGGTGGGCGATTTGCCTAACGTGCGGGTGGACGATCTCCAGATTCATCCGCGCAGCGCCGATCTCGTCATTGCGACGCATGGCCGGAGTCTCGAGATTTTGGACGACACACGCCCTTTCCGTGAGCTAACGCCGGAAGTGATGGCGCAACTGGCGCATCTTTTCACGATCGCGCCCGCGCGGGGATTTTACCTGCTCGCGGGTTCGGCGGATTGGAACGGGAAAGGCATTTATCGCGGAGAAAATCCGCCGGAGGGCGCCTTGATCACCTTTTGGGTGAAAGAGTTCACCGGCGATGAGGTGAAGATTGCGATCACCAACTCCGCGGGGCAACCGGTGGCGAACCTGAAAGCCGCGGGTGCGCCGGGGTTGGGTCGGGTCAGCTGGGATCTGCGTCCAACGGAGGATGTCCGGATCAAGTACGGTGGCGACGATCCAAAAAAATTTGTGGCGAGCGACGATTACACAGCGGAGCTGAGCTATGGCAAAGAAAAGATGAAACAGACCTTTCACGTCGAGATCGCGGAAGGAATTGTTACTCGTTAGGCTGGGGGGTTGTCCTTTCGTCAGGCACCAGTCTCCGTTGGATGTCTCAGGCCGGGACGACCGTGATGCGCGAAAAAACCATTGCCGGGGTCGGGGGCGCGCTCCTCCTGGTCGCGCTGCTCGCGGCCTACGCAAACCATTTTCACAATGGCTTCCATATGGACGACGGGCACGCGATCGTGGACAACGTCTCCATTCGCGCGCTGCGAAACATTCCGCTCTTCTTCCGTGACGCGACGACCTTCAGCGCGCTCCCGAGCAATCAATCATATCGCCCGCTCGTTTCGACCCTGCTCGCCATCGACTACCGACTTGGCCACGGACTCCAGCCATTTTGGTTTCATCTTTCAACCTTCATCCTTTTCCTCGCGCTCACGCTGCTCCTCGCCTTCGTCATTCATCATCTCCTCGCCCTCGGCGCAGCCTCATCGCCGTGCCCTTGGATTGCGCTCGCCCCCGCCGCCTATTACGCGCTGAACCCCGCCAACGCTGATACTGTCAACTATCTCATTGCCTCGTCGGAGGTGATCTCCGCGCTCGGCGTGATCGCGTCGTTTGCGGTCTATTTCGCCTTCCCGCGGTGCCGCCAATATTTTCTTTATGTTCTCCCGGCCGCGATCGCCATCCTGGCAAAACCAACCGCAGCCATCTTCCCCGTGCTCTTTGCGGTGTTTCGTTTGCTCTTTCGGGGCCCCGCAGTCGCGGGGCCCAGACCCCGCCCGCGGTCGCGGCTCGCCTTGGAAATTGTCCCGCCCTTTGTGATTTGCGGAGCGATGCTCTGGTTCGTCCAGGACATGACGCCGCGAAACTGGGTCGCCGGCGCGGCGAATGCGCACAACTATCTGATCACGCAGCCCTACGTGGCCCTTCTCTATTGCAAAACCTTCTTCTGGCCGACCGGGCTCAACGCCGACTACGACTTGAATCCGTTTGTGACGACGGGCGATGTGCGTTTGTGGATCGGTTTCGTGTTCGTCGTTTTGCTGAGCGCGGCGGCGATCGTGGCTGCCGTTGGCAAGAGGACGCGGTTGATCGGCTTTGGTCTCCTCTGGTTCCTGCTCGCGCTGCTGCCGACGTCGCTCTTTCCCCTCGCCGAAGCGATGAACGATCACCGGGCATTCCTCGCCTACATCGGACTCGTGATTGCGCTCGCCGGCGCCGCGGCGTTGCTCGTCGCCCGCCTGGATCGACCGCGGCGTTGGACGAAAATTGCCGCCGGGTGCGCGGTCGCGCTCTTCTTGTGCGCTAACGCCTGCGGGACATTCCAAAGGAACGAGGTTTGGAAAACCGAGGAAACACTCTGGCACGACGTGGTCTTAAAGAGCCCGCGCAATGGACGCGGTTTGATGACCTATGGCATCACGTTGGTGAACAACGGCAATTTTGCCGGCGCGCTCGATTATCTTCGCCGCGCACAACCGCTCACTCCGCCGTATTCCGTGCTGTTGATCAATCTCGCGATGGCGGAAAACGCGACGGGAGAGATCGCGACCGCCGAACAGCATTTTAAGGACGCGCTGCGACTGGCACCATTGTCTCCCGACAGCTACATTTATTATGCGCGCTACTTGCTCGCGCACGCACGCGTTGACGAGGCGCAGACGCTCCTGCGACGGGCGTTGGAGTTGAGTCCGACCAATCTGACCGCGCGCGAACTTTTGCAGAAAGCGGGGACGCACGAGGTGGAGGCGCACGCCACCGAGGGCGACGCGCTCCTGCGTCAGGGCAGGTTCGGCGAAGCGATTACCCAGTATGAAGCGGTCTTGGAAATCGCGCCCGATTTCGTGGCAACGCTGAACAATTTCGCCTGGCTCTTAGCGACTTGTCCTGATGGGTCGCTGCGGGACGGCGCCCGGGCCCTTGAGCTGGCAAAGAAAGCCGATCGGCTTGCCGGCGGGGGCAGCCCGGTTTTCCTCCGGACTCTGGCCGCCGCCTGCGCCGAAAACGGCCGTTTCAAGGAGGCCGTCGAAACCGCGCAGCGCGCCGCGCAAATCGCGCTTGCCCAGAAAAACTTCGTCCTGGCAAAGAAGCTGGAAAAAGACGTCGAACTCTATCGAAACAATCTTCCTCTGCAGCGATGACCTCCGGCTCGGCCCGCGATCGCCGCCGGCATTGTCACTCGTTAGGCAGAGGGAAAATCTGGCCGTCGACGCGACTCAATCCTCGGAGTCCGCGTCCCTGTCTTCCTCGATCTGCTCGTTCTCCGTCGAAAAGCGGCGTTTGCGTTTGTTCGCCGGCAACGGCGAAAGTGTCATCGTGATGTTCCGGCCGGCGGTCTTCGGCTCCATTTCCACCTGCGCCATGGTCGCGAGATCGTCGCGCACCTTGAACATCAACTGCATCCCGAACTCCTGGTGCGCCATCTCCCGTCCGCGGAATTGCAGCTGCACCCGCACCTTGTTGCCCTTGTCGAGGAACTGCTCGGCGTGGCGGATTTTCGTCAGGTAATCGTGGTCGTCGATGTTGACCCGAAACTTGATCTCTTTCAGCTTCGTACCCGACGTCTTCTTGTCTTTTTCCTGCTTCGAGATGTCGTAACGGAATTTTCCGAAATCGACGATTTTGCAGACGGGCGGGTTCGCGGTCGGCGCGACTTCCACCAGGTCGAGGCCCATGCCCTGGGCCTTCTTGATCGCCTCGGACAACTTCATGACGCCGAGTTGCTCGCTGCTCGAGGCGAGGATGACGCGGACTTCGCGGGCGCGAATCCGGCCGTTAACACGAATTTGTTGTTGCAGAATTAATTATCTCCGGCCGGCGACGAGGGAGTGAGACTGCCGCCGTCATTCTTATTCTCGCAATCTCCCGTCGCGCTCCCCAGGGAGCGCGCCGCACTCGGAAACCTTCGCGCCTGCGAGGAGCGCGTCGATTGGTTCGCGACCTGACCCGAACCGAGGGGAAGTTGTATCCGACATCGGGAAAGTCGCAAGGCGTTTCTGAGCGGAGGGAAATCCACCGCCTGCGGCTGAAAGACGCACCGGATCAAGCGGGTGGATCGCCGAAATGCGCCGCGTGCGCGCGATAGCCAACGATGTCGTCCAGCATCGTGTCGAGCGTCGCCGCCAGCGGCGCGGCTTTGGCGAAGCCGGAAAAGATCGCCCGATCGCCGGTCGGAGTGTCGATCACAAACGTGGGCCGTTGCGTCACCTGGAGCGCGTGAAATTCCGCGGTGCTCTGGCGCACGCGCGCTTCGATCGCGGGCGTTTTCGCGTGCTCGAGCAGATGCTCCGGTTCCAGTCCGGCGGCTTCGGCGCCGACCTCCGCGGCGACGTCCCAATGAGTAAAACGTTTCCCCTGACGCAATCCGGCGGTCGAGATGGCGATCCAGACACGATCGTCCACGACGCCAAAATCGCGCGCCGCCTCGGCCACGCAGTTCGGAGCCAGATATTCCGCGCTGTCCGGCTTAACCCAGCCGGCGTGCAACATCTGCGGGGAACGCATCAACATTCCGCTGCGCCGGTAGTACCATTCCGTGTGCGCGCGCGTCGGGGGCAGCCCCTTCTTGTCCATCAGCGCGACCTTCCAATGGAAATCGACCCGATCGCCATATTTTTCGCGCAGTTCACTCCAGGCTGGGATCGCCCAGTGACACCAGGAAGAAATGACATCGAGGTAGTTGGTGATGGTGAGTCGCATAAGACCTATATGACCTATCACGGCGCATGCGGAAAAGAACAAATCGCGCTCGATTGACAAACTACCGGCCTATAACCGATTTCCTCTGCGCCCAGCGCGACGAAATATTTTGGTCGACCTCAATCACATTCTGCTTTTCGTCGCGGTCGTCTCACCGCTGATTCTGCTCGCGCGCATTGCGCAGCTGCGCAACCCGCGGAACGCCGGCTGGCGGATTGCCGCGGTCATAGTGCTCGCCGCTTGCGCCCTGGCCTGGTGGTTCCTGCCCTCGATTGCCGGTTTCGTCGGCGGCACGTTCTGGTGTTTGCTGCTCCTCATCCCCTCGGTGGCGGAGCGGAAGATCGACGACCTGCTCGTCGCGCAGCGTTTCGCGCGCGCCCGCCAGCTGGCTGTCGTGAGGCGAATTCTCCATCCCTGGGAGGACTCGCCCCAACGCCCCGCTTTGCTCGACTGTCTCGCGCTGGCGAGCAGTGGCCGCCTCGATCGCGCGCTCGATCAGCTCGCCACCGAACGCGCCGCACCCACCCCGGCCGGATCCTTCGCGAGCGCGCTCACCTTTGCGCTGACGGAGAACTGGGCGGGCCTCGTGCAATGGTGCCGACGCGACTTGTCGGTGACGGCGAATCCCGCCGTGCTTTCGCTTTATTTCCGCGCGCTCGGCGAAACCGGCGCGCTGGAGGAGCTGGTCCGCCAGTTTGCCTCGCGCCGCGCGAGCCGCGAACCGGAGCTGACGCCTGACGCCCTCCCGCGCTTTAACTTCGCGCTCGTCCTGGCCTTCGCCGGGCGGACGAACGATCTCGTTAGGCTATTCGCCGGCGACCTCCGGCAAATGCCGCTCGAGCGGCGGCAGTTCTGGCTCGCGACGGCCGAGCTGGCGGCCGGGGATGGCCGCGCCGCGCGCGAGCGTCTGGAGAAGTTGCGCGCGGAGACGCGGGACGCGGTTCTGCGGCGTTCGGTCGATCGTCGCCTTGGGCAGGCCCCGGAGTTTCCGCCCTTTTCCGCCGCGGGCGCAGGGCTTCTCGCGCGGCTCGTGGTCGAGACGATGGGGACGCAGCAGACTGGGACGCGCCCGCGGACGAGCGGCACGCCGGCGGTCTGGGGATTAATCCTCTTGAACGTCGCCATGTTTGGTGCCGAGTGGATCTTCGGCGGCACGACCAACACGCGGACGCTGCACAATCTCGGCGCGCTCGAGCCCGACGCGGTGATCAGGCAGCATGAGTACTGGCGTCTGCTGACCGCGCTCTTCCTGCACTACGGCGCTCTCCATATTTCGTTTAATCTCTACGCCCTTTACCTGCTCGGTCCGGAACTGGAACGAATGATTGGTTCGATCAAATTCACAATCAGCTATCTGCTCGCCGGACTCGGTTCGAGCGCCGGGGTGGTTCTTTTGCGGGCGCTCGACCTGACGAATGCCAATCTGCTCGTCGGCGCTTCCGGCTGTGTCATGGGCGTGATCGGCATTTCGGCCGGGTTGCTTTTGCGCCATCGGCAATCTCCACTCGCCGGCCGCCGCCTGCGCAACATTGTGGTCATCGTGGTCTTGCAAACGGCGTTCGATCTCTCCACGCCACAGGTTAGCCTCGCGGCGCACTTGAGCGGGTTCGTCACCGGCGTTGCGATCGGGATGATTCTCGCTCGGCAGCGCCGTCGTGCCGTTCCTTTCTAGCCGGCAGGTCGCCAGCCCGGGAAACGGAACGCTTGCTGCTACTCATTTTGCTGTCAGAGTTTCGCCTCTGTCTTAAAGGCCGCGCTTCTCCGTCATGCCGAACATTCAGACCTACAACGTCATTCCCAATCTCCCGGCGCAGCTCGAGCCGCTGCGCGAAATGGTCTTCAATCTTTGGTGGACCTGGGAGCCATCGGCCCGCCGGCTTTTCCGGCATCTCGATCCCGGGCTGTGGGAGCGCACCAATCACAATCCTGTCCGGATGCTCCAGCTCTCGCGCCAGGCGCGCCTCCTCGAAGTGGCGAAGGACGAAGTTTTCCTGCGCGAGCTCGCGGAAGTGCACGGCGCCTATAAGAAATATCTCGCCCGCAAAGACACCTACGGAAAAAAGGGCGCGGGGAACGAGATCAAGAAACCGATCGCTTACTTCTCCGCGGAGTTTGGCTTCCACGAGTCGATCCCGAATTACTC
>DATMNS010000110.1:0-3421 GCA_035568735.1 Chthoniobacterales bacterium
GCACGTCCTGCCGCGAAATCGCCATCCCGGGCGGAAGCTTTCTCGGAAATTCCGGACGTGCGGAAGCACGTCGCTTCGAAGGCGTTTGGCGACGTCGGAGAGCCGCATGTATAGTCGCGCCATTCCAGTGCGCACGGAACCGACCCAGATTCAAAACTTCATCGACGGCCAGTTCGTTCCCCCGATCGGCGGCCAGTATCTGGATAACATCGAGCCTGCGACCGGGAAACCCTATTCGTTAGTCCCGGATAGCGATAGCCGCGATGTGGAAGCCGCAGTGGCCGCGGCGGAGAAGGCTTTTCCTGCCTGGTCGCGCACTTCGGTGGCGGAGCGTTCCCGCATTCTCCTGCGTATCGCCGACCTGATCGATCGCGACCTCGAGAAATTCGCGCGGGCCGAATCTGTCGATACCGGCAAACCTCTCTCGCTCGCGCGCAGCCTCGATATTCCGCGCGCTTCGAGCAATTTCCGGTTTTTCGCGACGGCCATTCTGCACACGGAGAACGAGGCGCACGTGACGGATGGCGTCGCTTTCAACTACACTCTGCGCCAGCCGCGCGGCGTGGTTGGTCTCATCTCGCCCTGGAATTTGCCGCTCTATTTATTGAGCTGGAAAATCGCGCCCGCCATCGCGGTCGGGAACACCGCCGTGGCGAAACCGAGCGAACTGACGCCGATGACCGCGTTTTTGCTCGGCGAAGTTTGTCGCGAAGCGGGCTTGCCTAACGGCGTCCTCAACATCGTGCAGGGAACTGGGCCTAACGTTGGGTCCGTCATCACGGCGCATCCGAAGATCGGCACCATCTCCTTCACCGGCGGCACCGTGACCGGCCGAAAAGTCGCGGAAGCGGGTGCACCGCTTTTTAAGAAGGTGTCGCTCGAACTCGGGGGCAAGAACCCGAATATCATTTTCGCCGATGCCGATCTCGAGGCCGCGATCGCTGGCAGTGTGCGCTCCTCTTTCGCCAACCAGGGCCAGGTTTGCCTTTGCGGCTCGCGCGTTTTCGTGGAGCGGCCGGCCTACGACGAATTCGTCCGGCGCTTTACTGAGAAAGTGGCGCGGTTGCAACAGGGCGATCCGCTGGATGAGAAGACCGAGCAGGGCGCGATCGTTTCCCAAATGCAGCTCGAGAAAGTGAAGTTTTACGTCGACCTCGCCACGCAGGAGGGCGGCCAGATCGCCCTCGGCGGCGCCGCACCGTCTCCGCCTAACGAGCGCTGCCGCGACGGCTATTTCTTCCCGCCGACTGTCATCACCGGCCTGCCGGTTGGTTGCCGGGTCAATCGTGAAGAGATCTTCGGCCCGGTCGTGACGATCACGCCGTTCGACAACGAGGCGGAAGTCATCGGCTACGCCAACGACACCGAATACGGCCTCGCCTCGAGTGTCTGGACGCAAAACCTGAGCCGCGCCCATCGGGTGGCGGAACAGATTCACACCGGCACCGTCTGGGTAAACTGCTGGCTGGTGCGCGATCTGCGCGTCCCTTTCGGGGGGATGAAACAAAGCGGCGTCGGACGCGAAGGCGGCGAAGAGGCTCTGCGCTTCTTTACGGAGGCGAAGAACGTTTGTATAGCGAAATAGGTTTATGCCGTGAAGCGCTGCGCCTGCCCCGCCGTAGCCTTGGCGCAGGCAGGCTTTTTCAACGAGCCTAAGAATGTCTGCATCGCAAAATAACCTAGGCGTGGAAGCTCCCTCAGCTTGTTAATTCCCACTGACGAAGAGTACGATAACGCGCTCACCGATTCGAATAACTGGCCGTTCTCTCCGCGGATGTTAACCTCTTTCTAATGACAACGGCTGACTTGCCAATCGCTATCAATCGTGAGTCGATCGCGCGCTTCTGCGGCGAGCGGGGCATTCGTTCGCTCTCGCTTTTTGGTTCGGTTTTGCGCGACGATTTCGATCCGAAGCGAAGTGACGTGGATGTGCTCGCGGAATTCGAGCCCGGTGCTCTCCGCGGCGTGGGACTGGGCTACTTTACGTTCGCCGAGGAACTCGGCGCCATCCTCGGTCACAAAGTGGATTTCTGTTCCCAACTTCACCCTTCGTTAGGCGAGCGCGTTCGTCGGGAGGCAGTCAAGGTTTATGAGCAGTCGTGATCCGACGCTCACGCTTCGTCAGATTGTCGAGTTCGCGGATGAAGTCGCGGTTCTCGTTGCGACACGCGCCCGCGAGAATTTGGAGAGCAATCGTGAATTTCGTCGCGCTTTGGAGCGTTGCGTCGAATTAATCGGAGAAGCGGCGACGCGTTTGCCTGAAGATTGGCGGGCAGCGCACCCGAAGATTCCCTGGCGGCAGATCATCGCGCCGCGAAACATCTTGATCCACGGCTATGACGTCGTGCAGGCCGAGGTCTTCTGGAACGTCGCGACGAACGATGTCCCTAATCTGCGAGACGCAATCATTGCGCTGGCAAGCGAGGGTTCCGACCAATGAGCGAATCCTTCGAAAGCCAGCGCGCGGCGGAGCCAGTCGGGGCCTTCCCGCATGCCAAACGAGTCGGCGATCTTCTCTTTCTTTCCGGCATTGGACCGCGGGTGCGCGGGAGCAAAGAAATCCCCGGCGTGAACTTCGATGCCGAGCGCAACATCGTGAGTTACGACATCGAAAAGCAGTGCCACGCGGTTTTTGAAAACGTGCGCCTGGTCCTCGAAGATGCCGGCGCGAAGTGGAGCGACATCGTCGATGTCACGGTTTTTTTAACCAACATGAAGAAGGACTTCCCAATCTTTAACCGTATTTATCCGGAATACTTTGCCGGGCCCGGAAAACCGAATCCGACTCGAACGACGGTTGAGATTGGCGCCCTGCCGACCCCGATCGCAATCGAGCTTAAGGTGATCGCGGCGATGCAGTAATGTGGGAGGGGCCTTTGCGCCTCGATGAGTCAGCGCGTGGCTTTACTGATCGGGCCAAAAAGGCTTCTCCACATTTTGCAGAGATCGCGTCTATTCGCGCTCGAACTGGGCCAACTCTGCGAGCACCGATTGGGCGCGTTGCACACTGCGGCCGGCGGAGCTGTCTTCCAGGCTGCGCGCGAATTTTTCCCGGCCGGGCCGGCGTGACCAGGCGATGATCCCGTAGAATACCCCGAGGCAAATCAATCCGCTCACGAAAAGCCAGCCCACGACGCCCGGATTTCGCCGCCAGACGTCCGCCCCAAGACCCTGAAAGATCATGAGCAGAAGTGGAATCCAGATGAAACATCCCGCGACGCCAAACCACACGCCGGCGCGCAGGTGCCACTCGCGCAGACCGGCGATCTGCTTCTGGAGTATGAGCACCGGCGCGGCGTAATCGAAGCGCTTGATCAGGTAGAGATCGCGGGCCGCGAAGACGATCATCATGATGGCGTAAAGGTGCACCGAGAGGCCGTAGATCATCAGGTGCGTAACGCCGAGATGGTTGGCCCAAAAA
>DATMNS010000111.1:0-2493 GCA_035568735.1 Chthoniobacterales bacterium
CGCCCCGGAGAAATCCGGGGAACAGAATTCGGCTTATCGCCATCGAAATGAAGGGCGCCTTCGGAAACGAGGGCGCCCTTCCACTTTTTTTCGCCTGACTTTAACCGCAGAGGACGCAGAGAGCGCAGAGGGAAGACGAAATACTTGCCGGAACTCTGCGTCCTCTGCGGTTAATCATCCGGCATTGCTTTACGGAATCGCATCGCAACGCGAGTGTCGCGCCAACTCATGCCAGCGACCGTCCACGCTTCTCGAGATTGGCGCATTCCGGCCGCCTGGCTCACGCTCTGCGTCGTCTGGAGTTCGACTTGGCTGGTGATCAAGATCGGGCTACGCGATCTGCCGCCGGTTTCATTTGTCGCCTGGCGATTCGTCGTCGCGGTGCTCGTGTTGCTCGCCATCTCGATCGGCCGCACGCACCTCTTGCCGCGACGCGGCTCGGATTATCTCGTGCTCGGACTCACCGGTGTGCTGATGTTCTCGGTCAACTACGCGCTTCTCTTCTGGGCAGAACTGCATGTCTCGTCCGGATTGGCGGCCGTCATCCAGGCGTCGATCCCGATCTTCGGAATGATCTTTGCCCATTGGCTGTTACCGGAGGAACCGCTGCGTTGGCAACGTCTGGCCGGCGCCCTGGTCGCCATCTTCGGAGTCGGGCTAATCTGCGCGCGCCTCCTGAGTTTCAATGGCTGGCTGGCTTTTCTCGGCGGGCTCGGGATCACCATCGGGGCGGCGAGCGCCGCCTTTTCCAACGTCCTCCTGAAGGCCAGAAAATTGCAGCTCGCGCCCTCGATGCTGGCGGCCTGGCAGATGATTTTTGGGATCGTACCGCTCTTACTCATTGGTCTGAGGTTGGATGGCAATCCACTGCTCTTCCATTGGACTGGCCGCGCCATCTTCTGCTTACTCTATCTCGCGGTCGTTGGCTCCTCCTTTACGTTCCTGCTGCTCTACTGGCTCATGCCGCGGATGTCAGTAACCAATCTGCAGACCATCTCGCTCATTACGCCGCCGGGCGCGATTGCGCTGGGCTGGGCGTTAGGCGACGAACGGCTTTCCGCCTGGTCGCTCCTCGGCGCGGGGTTCGTTCTGCTCGGCGTCTGGATGATCTTTCGCCGAATCGAGGCGCCGAAGCGCGTTTTGATCGGCGGAGCGCGGGGGTGAAGTTGAGGAACGCCATGGAGAGACGGGCGCTGTCCCGTCCGTGTTTCAGAATCTCGGCCGACACGGCGGTCGTCCCTCCAGTTGCTCGCCGCGATCAGTCTTTGGCCTAACGATTTTATCCCAGACAATCGTCGAGACAACGCAGGAGATGCGCGACCGTCTCCTCGGTTTCATCGCCCATGTTGGAGAGACGAAAGGTGTGGCCCTTGAGTTTGCCATATCCGCCATCGATCACGAGATGGTGCTTCTCGCGCAGGTCGCGGGTTAGTTTGGCGACGTCGATTCCGCGATTGTTTTTCACGCAAGTGAGGGTGAGTGCGCGGTGGCCCTCGGCCGCAAAAAACTCGAAGCCCCTCGCGCGCACCCATTCGTGGACGAGCGCGTTCGTGCGCGCGTGGCGCTCGTAGCGATTCGTTAGGCCTTCGGCGAAGATATCGTCGAGTTTCGACTGCAACGCGTAGATGTGGCCGATGCTCGGCGTGGTCGGCGTCATCCCCCCATCCTGCTGTTTTTTGAATTCGAGAAAATCGAAGTAATAGCCGCGATCGGGTGCCTGCGCGGCGCGCGCGAACCCCTTTTCGGAAATGCTGAAGAGCGCAAATCCCGGCGGAAGCGCGAGTGCTTTTTGCGAGCCGGTCAGGAGCGCATCGATTTGGTAAGCGTCCATCGGGATCGGCACAGCCGAGAAGGACGAAACGCAATCCACGATCAGCGCGACCTCCGGATATTTCGCCAGCGTGCAGGAAATCTCCGGCAAAGGATTCATCACCCCGGTGGAGGTTTCGTTGTGGATGAGAGTAAGGGTGTCGAACTTGCCGGTCGCGAGTTGGGCATCGACCGCCTTGTGATCGATCGCCTGCCCCCACTCGACCTGCAGCGGCTCCGCTTCCTTGCCACAGCGCCGCGCGACCTCCAGCCACTTGTCGGAAAACGCACCGCACATGCAGCAGAGGACGCGTTGCCTGACCAGATTGCGAATCGCCGCTTCCATCACGCCCCAGGCCGAGGAAGTGGAAAGAAAAACCGGCTGTTTGGTTCCGAATAGTTCCTGGAGGCGCGGATGAACGGCGCGGTAAAGCGTTTTGAAATCGTCGCCGCGATGTCCGATCATCGGCCGGGAAAAAGCCGCGAGCGTCTTCCCCGAGACCTCGACCGGACCGGGCGTGAAAAGCTTGTCGTGTGGAATCACGGCAGAAACGTCCAACGTCCAACGTCCAACGTCCAACATTCAACGGGGCCGCGCCGGGAAGGGGCTTGCGCGGAAAACCTTCGCGTGGCATAGACACAACTCCCGATTTTCCATGGCCACTGTATCGCAAATGACCGCCG
>DATMNS010000112.1:0-35420 GCA_035568735.1 Chthoniobacterales bacterium
AAAGATTTGCACCCCCCTTCGTCACAAGCGTCTTCGGCCGACGGATTCCGGCGCCTGCTCGTTTCCGATTTTCTTCAGAGGCGCCAAAGGCCTCACACGCCGCCCGAGAAGCTTTCGAAATCGGCAGCCAGCGTTCGCTGCTTGCCTGGCATATTATTGAATCGCCGGGAGTCCCGCGCGGACTACAATGCCCGCACATTTTTGATCGAAGACGTCCAACTCGGATTCTTCGATCATTTTTGGAGGACGGGCGACAAATCGAGAAAAGTTGCGTGCTTGGAGGGATTCGAACTCCCAACCTTCAGATTCGAATTCAGAAGAAGAATCGAATTCGACTGGATCACTACGGCACTACATCAACCAGCCTGCCGGCCGGCGAGAATCCCTGCGCTCAGTCGAGAGCTTCCCAGCGGTGGCTTCGGGAATGCCTTCGGATTTCCGGCCGCTCCCGCATGAACATTGGCAGGCGGGCGATGCGCTCCACCGCCCGCCTCGCATCCGGACCTTCGGCTTCGAGCACGAATGTTTCTCCGCAACTCAGGTCAGCGAGCAATACTTCGAGGATACGGTCAGCCGGATACTGTTTGCCTTTGGCGTGGATGGTGACCGTACTGTTGAAGAGCAGCACGCAGCTCACGAATTCGGTCGCGGGCTCCGTGCGCAAGCCATCTGGATTGAGCAGAGTCAATTCTCTCGTGAGCTGTTCTATTCCCGGGCGGGGTTGGCGAAACAGGATCACGGGTGTCGGTCGACTGAGAAACTTTCGGAGGTTCATGCGGTCATGGGCGAAGGCCTCGCGCAGCCCGGGCCGGTGGTTCCCCGAACAAGGGCGGTGGTTTTTTCCCAAAGAGCGATCGCAGCGAAGATGACGACTGCGACTGGAAGCGCCACCGCCCAAAACACGATCGCCCCGCCAGACAAAACAATTTCGGTCAAGATTGATTTCATATTCTTCCTCGGTTGAATGTCTACTGCTTCGATAGAGATTCATACTCTACTTCGCAAGTAGAGATGGCAAGCACTATTTTCCAAAAATTTTCAGGCGCGAATATTGTTGGGTGGCGGGTCGCGATTGTCAGGCGGTGCTGGCGGAAGGCCCCATCAGGCAGCCCGGGCCGGCCGCCCGGAAAAGCGCGGCTCCGATTTTTTCGCAAAGAGCGAGCGCAGGAAAAACGACGATTGCGGCCGGAAGAGCCACCGACCAAAACATAATCGTCCCAGCAAGTAGAACAGTTTCCGTCAAGATTGATTTCATATTTGTTTCCTTCCTTTTAAATGTCCACTAATCCAATAGAGATTAATACTCTACTAAATCCATAGAGATGGCAAGCAAATATTTTCATAATTTTTTTGGCGGCGAAATTCCCCTCGGAAAATGCGCCTTCTTCGGGAGGCCGCTCTGACTAACCGCGCGGAGTTGGAGCAGACGGTCGACGATTCCCGGCTTGCTCTTTCAGGGGATTGCAACTTGTTCTGGTCGGCGGGAACGGAACAGTTGCCGAATAAACCCACCGCCGCATCCGGTTCCCGAGCTTTCGCTGCGGCTCGACCACCGTGGCGGACACGATGGTGCTGAGTGAGAAGGATTAACAACTCGCGTCCGAACGCTTCAGGGCGAGTTCGCGTCGTAGCCAAAGCGGGAATCAAGCCTGCGCAGCGCCGCGGCGGCGTAGGCCTGATCGTTAGGCGAAAGATAATCCTGAAAGCCGCCGATTTTGCCACGGCGAACCTTGAATGATTCCGGATCACCCGCGTCTCCGGCACGTAGGATTTTGGAATCGAACGCGCCGGCGCCTTCCAGTTTCTGCATATGGCCAAAGGCAGAAAACTCGAGCGCGTGGGCCAACGCTTTTTCCTCCACGCGACATTCGCCTAGAATCTGCAGGACTTCACGAAAACCGGCAACCGGTGCCTGGCGCAGGGTTTCGTAGCGCAGGAGAAGAAAGTTCGCGCGTCCGGACCATTCGGCGAGCCAGCTGTTCATGATGTCGACCATCGATTGAATCCCAAAGGCTGCATCGCGCAGCAGTTCCGTCGCGGATTTTTCCTTCAATTCGTTAGGCGTCTCTTTCGTGCGCCGGGTGAGCTGGATGTAAAGCGAAACGAACGCGTCCCGCGGATCGCGCGCCAGCAGGATGATCGGGAGGCGATTCCGCTCCCGTTGCGGGATCAGATACTTGCCGCGCAGTCTGTCCCAGCGGTCCGCTTTTGTCCGCTGCTCGAAAAGGTCGTGCGTATAGATGATATGCGGGACGCCTTCGTATTGCTCCGGTTCGAGAGTAAATGGCTGGCCGATCTTTTCGCAGAAGTAGGCGCAGACGAACGTCCGCACCCAGGTCCGGCCACTCTTCGGAATCGAAACGAGAATCGCGTCGCCGCCAGAAAGCTGGCGCGCGCGGCTGCTCAGATTCCATCTCACGAGTCGTCTCATGGCAAGGTGATCACCCTGTTGCTCTGCGCGCGGAGCGCGCCCCGAAGGCGCGCGCGGCCGAGGGTGCGACGTAAGCGTTGCTGCCAGCGGCCGGGGGAGTAGATCGGGCGGAAAAAGGGATCGATTTGCACGTCGTGAGCACGACAGAGCGCGATTGCCTCCGGCATCCAAAGCCCGCGTGAGATCGCCGACATCAGATACGGCAGCGGTGTGTTCTCGCGGCTGCGGTAGGAAAGGATCTGCATCTCCTGCGTGCGCGCACTGCCCCGCGCTTCAAAGTTCCACGCGGTTTCGCCGCGACGCAGGATCGACTGAAGCGCGCTCTTTTTCCAGAGCGTGACCTGGCACCGCGTCCGCCCATCAGAATCGAGCGGCACGATGCCGAAGCGATCATTCAGCGCTCGAAAACCGGGATCGGGCTCGGAGCGCGCGCGGAAGCAAAGGGACTCGGCCCCAGATTCAATCACCTCCGAAAAATCGCGCGCCAGCTGCACGCCGTCGACCGGGGCCGTCAAGAAGTAGTCCTCCTGCAAATAGAGCACATAGGGGTGCGCAATCCTCTCTAGTGCCGCGAGCAGGTTGCTCGACCACCCGCGATCACCGCCGACTGCGAGCGAGCGAATCCGCGAAGAGCGAATGTGGAGTTCGTTAGTGAGAAGAAAAGCTTCCAGCGGGCAATCGGGCCAGAATTTTTGCCAGAAGGCGCCAAAGGGTCGCCACGCATCGAAAAACGCATCGCAGCTGGAAACAACAAGCGCCACGGAGCCTTGGAAGTCTTTCAGCTCCGTCATGGAGAATTCGTCTCGCACAGTCGCTCCGCGAGCAAGGACTTTCACGAGCAGTGTTTTCGCTGGGGATTCTGAGCTTTCTGCTCCTGCTCGTGATCTTCGTCGAGTGCGATCGATCACGAGCACGAGCACGAGGCAAGGCAGACGGGCGCTATTGTAATTCCGCCTCATTCGGGTAAATTGAGACCTCCAAAAAGGGGGCGTACTGGTTTCGACTGATGGTTTGAAGCGCAGGCGGCATGCCGAGGATGGTTCGTTGGCCTCGTTAAAATCCGGACCAAAAAAAATAAATGCAGATCACCAAGATCTCGCTCTCGCGGCTTAATTGACCGCGATGTTCGGAGTTGGACGCCTGCTACGGCGCCGAACATGGACAGCAGGCTAGTCGGACGGCGGAGTGACCGCGCCGGACGGTGAAGGATTTCGTGGTGGCTCGGTGGAAGGCGTGTGCCGGTGCAACGTCCGTCCTCTTAAAAATAATCACCGTCTAAGCATGTAGAAGCTCGCGGAGAGAGCGATCAGGACAGGGGTTCAACTCCCCTCGCCTCCACCATAGCGAAGTTCGCTCGGAAATAGAGGTTGCGCTGCTCGCGAAAGCGAAGTCTTGACTATCCGAGGCCCTCCCCGCTACTCTCGGCGCCGGGATGGACAATTCCGTTACAAATTTTCCCACCATGGGGGGAGCTTTCATGACCACCCATTGGAGCATGGTCACGGATTTTACCTCCCAGCAAGCCAGTCCCGACCGCGCGCAGGCGGCGCTCACGCGACTTTGCCAGGATTACTGGCCGCCTCTCTATAGGTTTGTCCGTTTGCGCGGCTATAGCAGAGACGATGCGCAGGACTTAACCCAGGGTTTTTTCGCCTACCTTTGCGAAAAGCAGGGGCACACCGCCCCAGATCGGGGCAAGGGCAGGTTTCGCACCTTTCTCCTCGTGTTGCTGAAGAGATATCTCGGCGCGACCCACCTTCACCACTGCCGACAGAAACGCGGCGGAGGCAAGTTTCATCTGTTTCTCGATGCTGAGGTCATGGCGTTGCATGAAATCGACGACAGCGCTCTCGTGACGGCACCGCCGCTCGATGAGGAGCAACTGTTTGAACGCAACTGGGCGGCCGCGCTGGTTGCTCGTGCGATGAGTGCCTTGAGCGAGGAATATTCGAGCGGTCCCAAGGCCCGCCTCTTGTCCGAGTTGCGGCCGTTCCTGACTGGTGGAATCGGGTTGCCGACGCACGAGGAAGCGGCGGCGCGGCTGGGCGTTCCGCTGGAGACCTTGCGCAGTCACCTCTTTCGTCTGCGGGCGCGCTACCGGGCGTTGCTCCGTGCGGAGGTGTCCCGCACGGTGCCGAGGCCTGAGGATGTCGAGGGAGAGTTGCGCTATCTCTGCCGGGTGTTGATCGCGGGCGCCTAGTTTTGGCTGGCCAGCCGTCCTTTTGTGAACATTTCGTCGGCTTCTGGGACGCTCCGCTGCGAGCAGTGCGGAGCACCATTCCCGAGCATGGTCGGGGACAGCGTTTGCCTGCACTGTTTGCTCCGCGGTGGGATCGCGGCAGACGACGGGGAGACCGCCGTTTCGCCCGCTGATTTCGGGAGGCGATTTGAGCATTACGAAATCCTGGCCCGCGCTGATGGGTCGCCTTGGGAGCTGGGTCGCGGCGCGATGGGCGTCACCTACAAGGCAATTGATGTGAACCTCCGGGTTCCGGTCGCTCTCAAGGTTATCAATGGTCGCTTCTCTGGCCAGCCGGGTGCGCGCCAGCGTTTCCTGCGTGAGGCGCAGTCAGCCGCACAGCTTTGGCACCCCAATGTGGCGAGCGTTTTTCATTTCGGCACAGTCAATCTCCTGCCGGAGCCGAACGGGACCACGAACGCTGCCGGGGAGAACATTGAGGTCGGCGATTGTTTCTACGCGATGGAATTCATTGAAGGGGAAACGCTCGAAAAGCGTTTGCGCCGCAGTGGCCCTCTCACACCGCTCCTCGCGCTCGAGCTGGCAGTGCAGGTGACCCGCGCTCTGGCCGCCGCAGAACGGCGCGGATTGGTCCATCGCGATCTCAAGCCCTCCAACATCATGCTGCAGGCCGAGGAAGGAGGCGCGCTGGGCAACGATCGACGCCGGGCTTCCGCTGAAGCCTGGGTGAAGGTCATCGATTTCGGCCTTGCCAAAGCTGCCACCGAGGCGGATGAGCCGCCCGCGTCGGCCCATTTCCTGGGCACCCCGCAGTTTGCCAGCCCGGAACAAATAGGGGGCGACGAGGTGGACGGCCGCTCCGATATTTATTCGTTAGGCAGCACCCTTTGGTATTCGCTGACGGGCAAGGTGCCGTTCCCGAACCGTTCTGCGAGCGAGCTGCACCGCGGGGCGGCGAGCCCGCCGCCGCCGGTGGCGCAATTGGTCGAGCGGAATATTCCCCCCTCATTGATTGCGTTGCTCGAGTCGATGCTGGCAAACAACCCCGAGGATCGCCCTGCATCGGCCGTCGCGCTGGGCGAAGCGCTGCAGAATTGCCTTGAGAACCTCGCAGGCGTCGATTCTCCCGCTGGCGCATCCCTCCGCCACGGCGGCCGCAAGCGCATCCTGGCGGGCGCACTCGGTTTGGCCGCGATCTTGGCCGGGCTGGCAGTTTACTTTTTTTGGTTCGCCCCTGCCGGAAACGACAAGTCGATCGCCGTTCTGCCGTTTGAGAACTTGAGCAACGATCCGGCCAACGCTTTTTTCGCCGAGGGTATTCAGGACGATCTGCTTTCTCGGCTGGTCAAGATTCGCGATTTAAGGGTGATCAGTCGTAACAGTGCTGCGCGTTATCCCGCCAACGCTCGCCGAGATCTGCGAGACATTGGCCGGACACTGGGCGTTCGCCATGTCCTGGAAGGCAGCCTGCGTCGCACGGGCGACCACGTGTTCCTCCATGTCGCGTTAATCGACACGCACGACGGACATGAGCTTTGGGGCGAGCGTTACGCCCGATCGCTGGCTGATGCGATCAATCTGCAAGGTGAGCTGGCCAGCTCAATCGCAGACGCCCTCGACGCCACGCTGAGCGTGCGGGAACGAATGGACTTGCAGTCGAGGCCTACCCGCAACGCGGACGCCTATGTTCTCTACTTCCGGGGACGCAAACTGGAGAGCGGTCCGGCCGGCGCGATCGCGAACTTCGAAGCGGCGCAAGCGCTCTACAGTCAGGCGATTGCCCTCGATCCTGGCTTTGCCCTCGCCCACGCGCGCCTCGCTTCCGCCCTGAGTATGCTCTATCGGAATCGGGGTCCGAGCGAAGACTTAAAGCGGCGTGCACACGCGGAGGCGCGGGCCGCGCTCCACCTTCAGCCTGACTTGGGCGAGGCGCACCTCGCGAATGCTCTTTGCGCCTATCGGATCGAGCGCGATTACGATCGGGCCTTGCCCGAACTCATGATCGCGCGCCGGCTTATGCCTAACGACACCGAGCCCGAAAGTTTCGTGGCTTTCATCCACCGTCGGCAGGGCCGTTGGCGTGAGGCTCGGGCCGGACTGGAGCGAATCTGTGCCCTTGATCCACGCAACATGAGCTACGAGGAAGAGCTTTATGCCACCTGCTGTCTGACGCGTGACTGGGCGGGCACAGCAGTTCACGCGGCTCGCGCCGAGGCTCTCGCGCCCACGCTTCCCTCGCTCAAAATAGAGCGAGCCATGGTCGAACTCTGGAAACACGGGAACCTGGCGCCAGTCCAGGATGCCTTGAAGAATATCGCTGCCGCCAGCGACCCAGAGGGCAATGTAGCCTGGGCGCTTTGGGATGGGGCCATGCTCTCGCGTGATTTCGGGGCGGCTCAAACGGCCATCGACGGCTTTCCGTTTGAGACTCTGCCATCGGTTTTTGGCGCGCCTTTGCCCAAGAGTTATCTTGAAGGCTGCATTCAGCTGGCCCAAGGCAACAGCTCCCGCGCCGAGGAACTCTTTGAAGACGCGCGGCCGTCGATGGAGGCCGAGGTGGTTGCGCACCCGGACGACGGCCTGCGTCATGCCCGACTCGGTCTGCTCTACGCCTACATGGGGCGAAAAGCTGAAGCTCGCCGGGAAGGCGAACGAGCCGTCCAATTGCAGCCGCCCGCTCGCGACGCTTACGACGGCACAGAACGGGTTTGCAACCTGGCCTTGATTTATGCTCGTGTCGGCGACGCCGATCAGGCGATCACCATGATTGAATCTCTTCTTCGCAAGCCGGGCGCGATCGCCTTTTACGAAGCGAGCATGTCGCTCTCAGAACTCCGTTTGCGCTGGCAGTGGGATCCGTTGCGGGCCGATCCGCGTTTTCAGAAAATCCTCGAAAATCCGGAGCCGCCAACCGTCTACTAGCCACGCCCCATCCGACGCCGTTTGGGGAAAGACTCCGAAAACGAAAGGCGCAAGCGCTGTTGCGTCCAAAGATCTTTCGGATTTCTGCATTTATTCTGCAACGCCGCGTGAATTTTGCGCATTGGATGGGTAGCGACAGTGAGTTGTCCCGGTACCATGGCTAGTTCCCGGATCCCCGGATCCGACGGTGCCTGAAGGCGCGCCCCCCGCGCCTTCAGGCGCGATGGGCGACTCTCCAGCAGCTCGATTCAGGCGGGAACGTCGACCATCCCTGCGCCCGACGGCTTGGGTGCCGTTTCGAGCTGGCTCCGCCAGACGTTCGGCGGGAGCACACCGATCATCATGAAGACGACCTGGCTGGCGCCGAAGCCGATCAGCCACGGGAAGGCGCTATCCATGAAGCCGTAGGAATGCAGCCCGATGCCAAGCATGTTCACTCCGAACCACGACCAGCTCGTGACCACGTTGCCGAAGACGGCCATTACCATCAGGCCGCGTTGCCTCACGAGCCCGCCCCAACGGGCGTGCAGGATGATGGCGTTCCAGAGGACGATGAGGAGCGCGCCGTTTTCCTTCGGGTCCCAGCCCCAGAAGCGGCCCCACGATTGGTCCGCCCAGATCCCGCCGAGGATGGTGCCGACAAAACTGAAGAGCGTCGCGAAACAAACGATCCCGTAAACCATCCGCGCGAGGGAGCTCGCGGTGTCGCGATCGAGCGAGGGTGTGAACGCGCCGCGCACGATATAGGTGAGGGCGAGGAACCCGGCAAGGAAGGTCGAGGCGTAGCCGAGCGTCACGCAGACGACGTGGGTCGCGAGCCAGCCGTTGGTGTCGAGCACCGCGCGCATCATTTCCATCGTGTCGCCGTCCATCGAGAGATGATGCGCGATGAGGAGAGTGATGAAGCCGATCATCGCCGCGGTCGCGCTCCCGATGCCGTTGCGGAAGAAGCGCTCGAGAAAAATCCCGAGCAAGACCGCGCCCCAGCCGATGAAGACGGCGGACGAATAAAGATTCGTGACCGGCGGCCGGCCCTCGAGATACATCCGCGTGATCAGCCCGCCGGAATGGACGACGAACGTCACCACGAGCAGTGCAAAGGCGTAACGCCCGAGCGTCTCCGGCCAGACAAGCCAGGAGGCCGCGGCGAGAATGAAAATCAGCACATAAATCACCATCGCGCTGTAAAACGGCTGCAACTGGTTGAAGACCGATTCGACCTTCGCCTTCCAGACACGCGCCGGGAAATGCTGCTGCAGCCAGCCTGCGTAATCATCGAGCGCTCGGTTGAAGGTCGCCGGGTCGTTGGCCGCCAAAGCGCTCGCCATCGTCGCATACGCTGATACCGCGGTGTGCATGTTGCCAGCGGTGATGAACTGCAAAATGCTCTCGCCCATCTTACGCCAGCGCAGCGGATCGTCGTTAGGCGGGACCGGCGGAATGGGGAAAAAATAGCCGGCCTCCGCGAGGAAACCGATGCTCTGCAGCGCTTCCGACGAGATGCCGCTGTTCATCGGGATCGGCGATGGCCGGATATTTTTCAGGAGGTCGTCCACCTGGCTCTTGAAATCGACCGTCCCGGCAACCTCAAGGCTGTTCTCCAGCTGATGATAAAGCGTCAGCCGTTCGTAAAGCTTGATGATGTCGCGTTGAAACGGCGAACGCAGTTGGACGTCCACCTTCTCCGCAAGCGCCGCCTGTTGTTCGACCTCCTGAAGGTGGGTAAAGAGGTCGCGGAACGAAAAATATTTGCCTGCCTCAATGGTCCAACCCAGTGCGGCGAGCGTTTCCGGATTGCGAATCACAAAAATCTTGCGCGGATCAGCGCTGTCCGACTTCATCAGCAGCTCGGCGAGCCAATCGGTCGCCGTCAGCGTGTCGTGCTCGGTGCCGAGCGTCTGCTGGCCGTGAATAATGAGGAGCGAATTGCGCGCGACCGTGTCGAGCGGCTTAATCCGGCCATTGAGCAGCACGGGCAGCCGGCCAAACTTCTGCATCTCGAAACCGCCTGGTGTGTCGTGCGAGAAAAGCGGCGCGGCGACGTAGGCGAGCGCCCCGGCGACGATCAACCAAATGACGTAAGAGCGCGCGGTTTTCATCGGCTTCTCTTTTTCACGAAGCCAAAGAGGTGCATCGAAAACTGGGTTACGAGCCCGAGCGCGACCAGCCCGCACGCGACGTAAGGCAGAAGCATGGCCGGATTCCTGACCACTTGCAGGATGGTCGTCCGGTCGTTGTTGTCGAAGCCGGCCTGGTAAAAGGTGAAGCCGCGGTAGCGCAGCGGATCGTTCATTGAAATGAGTACTTCGCGATTTTCGCCTCGCTCGAAATCGACCAGGCGCACGCGGCTGGAAAAGTTTTTCGGAATGTCCGTCCCGGCATAACGATCATGCGCGAAGTGCAGCAGGGTGAGGGCAAACTGCTTGTAGAAACGCCGCTGTCGCATCACCAGTTCGTAAGTGCGGCCGTTGACGGTGAAGGATTGCGGATCGGGAATCGCATTCGAGACGAGCCACGTGCCTAACGAACCCTGCACGCCGTTCACCTCCACAAAAGCCGCGCTCAAGTCGCGCTCGTCATCCTTCACCGTGCGCGGGACTTCGGCGACCACGATGTTCGTCCCCAAGCCCGTCGTCGCCATCGAAGGCGGCGCCTGCGGTTCCTGCGAGCGCATCACGAGATGCGAGTTGGCCAGGAATTGCCGGATGTTGAGCGTAAACGGCAGCGTCGGATTCTGGATCGTGCCACCGCGCGCCAGCACCCGCTCGGGAATCGCGACCACCTGATCGAACTTCGGATCACTTACATCGATCACCGCCAGCTCGACCTCGCGCGGCGCCTCGGAGTAACCAAGCGTCTGGCCCTCATCGATCCGCATCTGCGTCTCCCGGGCGAAAAGTCCGGTCAGCAGTTGCCCAATCAAAAGCAGGATGACGCCGAAATGCAGGAGAATGATGCCAATCTTCTTCCGGGAAAACTGAAAGCGGGTCGCGTGCGCCGCGAGCAAGTTCAGAAGCAGCACAGTCCCGAGCAAATAACCCCCGGGCAAAATCGGAATCGTCCAGCTCGCGCCCGGCGGCGACCAGAAGATAAGCAGGCTTTGAAAGTAGCGCGCCTGCACCGCATGAATCCCGAGGTGCACCTGCGCCAGCGTGCCGAGGAAAACGAGCAGCATCCCGAGCCCGAGACAGACCACCGTCAGCCGGAGCGAAGCGAGAACGCGAAAAGGCGAGTTTTGAAAACCGGAGGTGGCAGTTGACATTTCGTTAGGCAAATGACGGGGAGGGGAATGACGAATGACGAATGACGAATGACGAAGCAATTCGCGAATGACGAATGGCCAGCAATGTCTGGCAGGTAATTTGGGTTTCGGGCTTCGTCATTCTTCACGGAATCTTCAGACCGCGCAGAAAATCGGTGAATGCGCTTTTCTGCGCCGTAACCGCGGCATCTTCGCCCGTCATCTTGATAAACCAGGCACGCTCGTTTTCATCCAGGATCGCGGCCAGGATGCGCTGCTTTCCCTGCTGCGCATCGATCGGCGCGTCGCTCACCAGATCCACCGTGAGAAAATCGTGCCCGTTCGCCGTCACATGTTCCGCCGACTTCGCGAGCGCGTCCTCATCGATCGGGCCGAGCTTCACCTGGCTGCGCCAGCGATTGACATTCGCGAGATCGCCGCCCGCCACCCCAGGGAGCGAGACGACGGAGACGTCGATCTCCTTTCCGTTAGGCGAGGTCGCTTTGAAGCTGGCCAGGCGCATCGGCGAGAGCGGCTTTTCCTGCCAGCCCGGCGGGATGGCGTATTGCAAGGGCACACTCTGCGCCGCTGCGATCAATGGCGGGGTGGGGGCGTTCGTGTTGCGGCCGCCCGTGTTCGCCGTCATCGGCATTGGGGCGGAGGCGCCTTCGGACGCGTGCACACTCTGCAGAAACTGTTGGAACGCCGCCCGCTGCGATTCCACCAGCTGATCCGGCCCCATCATTTTGAAAAACCACGTCTCCCCATTCGCTGGAAAAATCCCGCCGAGGATACGCGCCTTCGATCCGTCCGGTGCGACCGGCTGCGCGCTGACCAGGTCCACGAAAAACATGTCGTGCCCGCCGACCGACATTGGCGAGCCCGCCTCCGCCTCGTTCGAGATCGGCGCAAGCTTCAACTGGTCGCGCCAGCGATTGACATTCGCCAGCAACCCGCCGGCCGCTTCTGGAAACGAGACCACCGACACATCCGCCGTCTTCCCATCCGCCCCGCGGACGAGAAAACTGCCTTTACGAAAGCCACTCGCGGGCTGTTCTTCCCAGCCCGACGGCGCTGTCCAATGCACGTCAGCGGGCGCGGCATTATTCATCGCGGCCGGTGGCGGTATCGCCGCTGGCTGGGTCTCCTTCGGGATCCGATAAACGGTGATTTTCGAGTCGTCGCTGTTACCGCATCCGGCGCCGACCAACAGCGCCGCCGCGACGAGCGGTAGCCTGACGAACAGGCATGGAAGAGGAAAGAGCGGCTTCAAGGGCAGATGCGAAGTACCTGCCGCGCGCCGGAGATGTCAAGGGACGAGGCCCTCAACCCGAGGGCGACTCTCCCGGGGTATGAAAGTAATGCTTCCCAAAAAAGCCGCAAAGGTGCTATAACAATCATAAATATCACACTAATGCGCTCTTTTTCCCGCATTCCCAGTCTCGCGGCTTTTCTTGGCCGCCTCGCCCTCATCGCTTCTCTCGGGCTCGGCGCTTGCCAGCAGCAAAAGGTCGTTCTCACGCCCGGCGAGAACGATCTTGTGATGCTCAATGGCTGCGTCGTCTCTGCCTGCAATTATCTCGCCGCGGTCGAAACGAAGCACAGCCTGGAACCGAACTTCTGGGCGAAAATTCTCCTCGTTCGCTACAAAGACCACCCGGCCGGCCACGCCTATTGCGTTTGGGAAACCGACGGCACAATCTACGGCTACGATCGCAATGCCGGCTCGTTTCCGATCCCGGTCTACACCCGCGAACCGAAGCTTATTGCGACCGTCCTGGCCGACGGTTTGTCAAAGGTGCTCAAGGAACCGTTGACGGTCGCGCAGGCCGAGTTTGTCGAGCCGCACAAAGCGGATCTCTACAAGTTTTAGGCCACGTCCAGCGGACGCAGGTGGTAGCCGGGGCGGTGACCCCGCCCGACGTACGCGCGGCCACGCGTTCGACCAGCCGGGTTCACGACCCCCGGCTACACCACGCCATTCCGCGGAAGTCGTGCGGACGCCAGAACGACAGCAACTGGCACCGCCGACCCCCGCGTTCGCAGAGTGAAACGTCTGCAGGGTGCAAAAAAAGGCGCGCCCATTACTGGCCGCGCCGCGAATGCTGAAGGAACGTTACGTGACTTTTATAATATGGCAGTAGTGACTTCCTAGCTCGCACTGTTTCTTAAGCAACGCTCGTGCCACGAGTTGACGGTGACTTAATTCGGGATTGGCGGCGTGTGGAGCCGACTGCCGGGAGACGAACGCCCGGCGCGCTTTTGCTTGATTAACTCGCGAAGAAGCAGCTTCATTGCAGGATGAAGCCGATTTCTCTCTCGGGGCTTTCGTTGCTCCTCACGCTCTCGCTTCTCTCGGCGAGTCCGAGCGATCGGAAAAGCGGAGCGAGGATTACGAAGAACGAAGCGGAACACATCGCCTTGCAGCACCATCCCGGTTCGCGGGTGACGGCGGCCATGCTGGAAACGGTGCAGGGAAAATTGGTCTGGTCGATCGAGATCATGCAATCGCAGTCGAAGCTCGTCACCGCGGTCGCGGTCGATGCGATGAGCGGCCAGATCGCGGCGCCGAAGAAAGACGGCCATTAGCCGGCCAGCCTAACGATCAGGGTTTCCCCCAGATCTTTTCCAGGTAGCTCACGCGCCCGGAGCCGACATGGTAGGCTTCGTAGGCGGCGGGGTTCTTGAGGTAATATTTTTGGTGGTAATCTTCCGCCGGATAAAAGGGCATTGCCGGCAAAACCTCGGTCGCGATCGGCTGATCGAACTTTCCCGATTTGGCGAGTTTCTCTTTCGAGGCCTCGGCCAGCTTTTTCTCGTCGTCGTTGGCAAAATAAATCGCAGTTTGATAAGACAGGCCGATGTCGTGGAATTGTCCGTCCGCCTGGGTCGGGTTGATATGGTGCCAGAAGACGTCGAGCAGCCGGTCATAGGAAATCTGCGCCGGATCGTAAGTCACTTCGATGGCTTCGCGGTGTTTCGTCCGGTGCGCGGAGACTGCTGTGTAATTGGCGTCTTCTTTGCTTCCGCCGGTGTATCCGACGACGGTCTTGGTCACACCCTTGACCTGATCGAACGGCTCCTGCATGCACCAGAAACAGCCGCCGGCGAAAATGGCGGTTTTCGTCTCCGCCCGAGCGGTGAGCGCAGTGCCACAAAGCGTAATGGCGAGTAACGTAAACGAGAGAGATTTAAACATGGTTCCTGTTACGAGAGATCCGGCCGATCAATTATTCCACCGGCAACTTCCACCGACCGACCCGATGACGGATGCAAACAGCGTGGGAGTTTCGCCCGCTTCCAGGTTTGAACTGATCCCCGCGAATTACTTCGCGCCGCTCGATCTCGCGCAGGTTTTTCCGCGTGTGGCTCCATTGGAAATCGATCTCGGGTGCGGCGACGGGGCTTTTCTCGTGGCGATGGCAGAGCGATTTCCGGAGCGCAATTTTCTCGGCGTCGAACGCATGCCGGGTCGGGTGCGGAGCGCTTGCGGCCGGGCCGCCCGCCAGGGCTTGAGCAACGTGCGCGTCCTGCGAGTGGAAAGTTTCTATGCGGTGGAGTACTTGTTCCCTCATGGCTCGGCCGCGGTGGCGCATCTCTTGTTTCCCGATCCGTGGCCGAAGAAGCGGCACCAGCGCCGGCGCATCGTGACGCGGGAATTTGTCGCCGCTGTCCATCGTTTGCTCGCGCCAGGAGGACAATTTCGGGTCGCGACCGACCAGGCGGATTATTTCGATTCCATTCGCGCGTCGCTGGCCAGCGCCGCGTTTGCCGAGGAGACGCCGGATGAAGTTGACGCGTTTCCCCTAACGACCTTTGAAATACATTTTCGCGCGCAAGGAGCGCCCATTCACCGGCTTTTGCTGCGAAAGGCGGCGTGATCCATAAATCCGCTCGCCTGCCAGTGGTCGCGGAAGAATTCGAGTTTGACCGCGCCGGTTTCATCCTGGCGGAAAAGCGTAATGCCGCGCTCCCGCACCGTGCGAGCCCAGGTATCGGGAATTCTTTCGCGCGTGGGAAAATCGCGGGAAGTGGCGACGATCAGCTGTGGTTGCACCGCGTCCAGAAATTCCTTTGAGCCGGAGCCCCCGGAGTGATTCTGGCCCTTGATCAAAATATCGCTCCGGATTCCGTCACTAGACCGGATGAGAAGCGCATCCTCCGTTTTCCACCCGCTGTCGGAGACGAGGAGAACGCGGAATTTCTGGTCGATCAACAGCTGCACGACCAGCGCCTGATCGTCCGCCGCCTTCGCCTTAAAACCCGTGACCGGATACAGGATGCGGGCCGTGACCCGGTGGGAAAGTGCAAAGACGCTGTCCCGCGCCGCGATTTCCCTCGGCGTCGCCAGCTTAGCCAGCCGGGCGAGGAACGCCTGATGCACGGTGGAGCGATCACGCGCGCCGTTGTCGAGCACACGCCTGGGACGGAACTCATCGAGCACTGCGCGCGCGCCTCCGATGTGCGACGAATCGCCGTGGCTCAAGAGGAGACCATCGAGGCGGTCGATGCCGTGCGAGTGCAGGTAATCGCGCAGGAAGCGCTCGTAATCGCGGGCGCTTCCCGCGTCGAAAAGCCAGTCCGCGCCCGGCGCGCGCAGGTGGACCGCCGCGCCCGTTCCGGCGTCGAGGACGGTGATTTCGGTTCGCGCGCCGGTTGGCCAGTGCGGCCATTCCACATACGTGTGCCCGGTCGGTAGATGCGCGAAGGCTTGGACCATCGCGAGAATGATTTTTGCCAGGCTCCAATTCGCGTGGTTGAAGACCAGCGAGAGCGTGGTCGAAAATGTTGCGGTCGCAAGCGACAGGAGCCCCGTTGCGAGAATACAGAACGCGACCGGAACAACGGTGAGATTCGCCAGGAGTGAGATTGGCGTAACCAGGTAAAAATACCAGATGATCAGGAGGAGCGAACCGATCCAGGCCGCGGCGGAAACAGAAACGCCTCCCGCGATCCAGCGGTAAGCGTGCTCGAAAACCCGCCGGCGCCCGCTCACCAGGCTCCGCGGCAGGAAGGGATCGGATTCGCTCGGCCACAACAGGCCTCGGAAAATCCAATCCTGCAAAATGAGAATTGCGCCGACGACCGCAAAGGAAAGCTGGAATCCGGAAGTGAAGAGCTGGTTGCTGTCGACCGCGAGAATGAGGAGCGCGGCTCCGGCGAGACTGTTAAGCGCGAGCACGGGGCGACCAAAAAATATCCCGCCTAACAAGACCGCCGCCATCGTGGCCGCGCGCACGCTCGAGACGTGGAATCCCGTCACGGCCGAGTAAAAGAAGAGACACGGAATAATCAGCGCCGCCGCCGCCGCGCGCGGCAGACGCACGAGCGCGGCCAGGATCCAGAGCAGTTGCGCCACGATGCCCACGTGCAAGCCGGCGACGGCAAAGAGATGCAGCGTTCCCGTTTGTTGAAATGGCTCCTCGATATCGTTAGGCGTCTCGTGTCGAAGACCGAGCGCCATTCCGTTGATCAGCGCAGTGACATCGGGCGAATCCTCCAGTCCGCGGTTCAGCGTCGTCCGCATCCAGGCGCGTGCCCGGGCGGCGAGGCGGGGAACGAAGCGGCCGCCGCCGGTCCGGATGATCGTGCCATCCTCCGGGTAACGAGCGAAGACGCTTTGGAAAACATCGCGTCGCGCCAGGTAGCCGCGCAGGTCGAATTCGCCGGGGTTGCGGGCCGGCGGAATCGTTTCGACGCTCCCGTTCACCTCGAGTTCATCGCCCAAACCTGGGTTGCCTTTCCAGCGCACGCGAACCGTGGCGCGGGAAGGTTCTAGCTGGCCTCTGAGGTCGATCGAGTCGAGGTGCAAAAGAAAAGTGGTGAAATCGTTAGGCGAAGCTTTCGGCTCGCTCGCGACCGTCCCGGTGACCGTGACGGACGACGCGCGTCCGCCAAGCCGCGCCGCCAGGTCCTTCCCGGGCGCGTCGGTTTGCTGAATTAGGTGCAAGGCGCAGAACGCCGCGGCGACGAGGAGATGACTCAGCCAGCCCGCCGGCCGGAAAAGACTGACGACCGCGACGGCGCCACTGCACAGGCAGACCAGCGCGATCGGCACGGGGAAGAATTCCGCGAGCAAGATGCCGCCGACTGCGGCCAGCGCCACGCCGACCAACGGTTGCCGGGGGGAATCCTGGAGATTCATCGAGCGCCGGCAGGCGATTCGTTAGGCGGGAGGATTTCCCTTTGGCGAGCCGGAGCGCCGGGCGGCTGGCCGTGGCCGCAAAACAATTGCTTCACCTCCGTTAGTTTATATCGTTGGCCCGCTGTGCCGACACCTTTTTCGCGGAAGAAGCGAACCAACGTCATCCGGGCCGGGGCGCAGAACGGGGCCGCAAAACAATCTGCGACGCGCGTCAGCCTGAAGCCGGGGTTGGATTGGCATAAGCGCAACTTCCTCACCGAGGTTCTGATTCCCTCGCTTTTCACCAGGCGCTCCGGCGACCGGACGCTGCCGCTCTTTCCCAAGGTCCGTCCGGGCGAGATTTGCATTACTTGGATCGGCCACGCCTCCTTCCTGATTCAGCTCGAGGGTATGAACGTGCTGATCGATCCCAACTGGTCGATGTGGCTGAAGGTGATCAAACGCCTCAAGCGGCCGGGGATGACGATCGACAACCTGCCCTTGATCGACACTGTCCTCGTGACCCACGCGCATTTCGACCATCTCGACCGGCGAACGCTGCGGCGCGTCGCGGCCGATCAACCGATCGTCGTCCCGACCGGCGTGGGAAATTTGGTGCACGATCTCGGATTCAACATCGTGCACGAGCTCGACGAATGGCAGCAGGTGCAACTCGGGCCGCTCAAAGTGTCGCTCACGCCGTGTCACCATTGGGGCGCGCGGATGTTGCATGATTCCCATCGCGGCTTCGGCGGATTTGTGATCGAAGCGAATGGTCGCTCGATTTTCCACTGCGGCGACAGCGCTTATTTTTCCGGCTTCACGGAAATCGGAAAGCGCTTCCCGATTGAGATCGCCCTTCTGCCGATCGGCGCTTACGACGCGCCAAGCAAACGCGAAGTGCACATGAATCCAGAAGAAGCGGTCCGCGCTTTTCTCGAGCTGGGCGGGCAAAAGCTCGTTCCGATGCATTACGGGACGTTTCGCCTCGGCTTCGAGCCGTTGGACGAACCGCCGGAACGATTGCTCTCGAGCGCGCGCGCCCACGGCGTGGAGGACAAGGTGCTGGTCATGATCGAAGGCCGCCCCGTCGTTCTCTAGCCGCGCGCCTCCCTCGCTTGAACGAGAAAACTCCGCGCCGCGCCGATCTCTTCGGGGCCGCGGCGGCGGGCGCACTCGTGCTCGCCTTCTGCGGTCTGCTGCTCTGGCACAATCCGCTTCTTTTTTGGAACGACGATTTCGAGATTTCGATTCTGCCGGTTTTCGCCGATGTCGCGCGGAGCTGGTCGTTAGGGCAGGTCCCTTTGCTCAGCCCGTATTCGTGGGTCTGCGGCAACCTCGCGGGCGAATTTCAGTACGGGATTTTCTCCCTCTTCGTGAATGCGGCCGTCGTCCTGATCTGGAAATTTCCGCTCGCCTTTGCGCAGCAGGCCGCGGCCCTTTCGCTCGCGCATTTGTTCGTCCTTGCAGCGGGCGCCTTTCTCCTCGGGCGGGGCCGGAATCTTTCTCCCCCGCTTGCGGCGATGGTGGCCCTGGTCGCGGCGCTCAATGGCTGGATCATTTGCTGGGGGGCGTCGGATTGGTTCGGCGCGTTGGCTGCGTTCGCCTGGCTGCCCTGGGCCTGGTGGGGAATGGAACGGGCGCTCGATGAGTCCCGGACGAAGTTCCGATTTCTCTGGCCGGCACCGTTCGTTTACCTGCTCATCACCGGCGGATTTCCCTACACGATTTTGATGCTCGGGCTGCTCGCGCTTTGGCTGACGGCCAAATCGTTAGGCGAGGCGCGCCCGCTTTCCTCGCTCGGGCCGCTCGCCCTCGGTCTGGCGCTTGGCGGCGGCTTTTCCGCGCCGGCCTGGCTCGCGCTTTTCGATTACGTCCACGGCTCGGCCCGGGCCGCGCAGGAAAATCCCGGCGTCCATTGGCAATGGCTCGTGCCCCCGGCCGCCCTCCCGGGTTTGATCTGGCCGCCGTGGACTGTCCTGTGGACCGACTTTTGGACTCGTCCGGTCCCGCATGCTGCGATCGAGCTAGCCTGCGGCACGGCCCCGCCCCTCGTGCTCGGCGCCGCCCTCGTTTTTTTGCGCGGTCGATTCGTTAGGCGAATGAAATGGGAACTGGGATTACTCGTCCTCGTCCTGCTCATTGCGATGCTCCCGAGCGCGAACGTTTTTCGCTGGAGCTTTCGCTGGCTGCCATTCTTCCACCTCGTGCTGGGGTTGCTGGCAGCCGAAGCGCTTGCCCAGTTTCGTTTGGCGACCGCCTGGCGCTGGCTTTTTGTACTCGTCGTCTTTGGGTCGCTCCTCGCAACCTATCTCGTCCTTCCAACCCACCCGGCGGTTCCGCGATATCACTTTGCCTCCCGCCTGACGAGTCCGCAGCCACTCGATCCAGCCCGCCTTTATCTGAGCGTCTATCCCCCGCCGGAGACGACTTACCGAGTGGAAAATCATCCGTCGCCCGTCGGGCAGGTGACGCGGCCCGGCAGTACTTCCATGTGGGCCGGTCTGCATTTCGTGAATGGCTACAGCCCGATTTGCGGTGCGGGAGTGGGCCGCGCTTTCGCCTTCTCCACCCATGGGGAGATCGATCCGGGGATGGCGGATTACCTGCTTGGCGACGAGGCCGGGCGCGACGGGCTGCTTGCGCTCCTCGGAGTCGACGGAATCGTCGTGGCCCACGAGATCGCCGCCGCGCCCCAGCCGGCCACGGAATGGACGCTCGCGCGCGAGGAAGCGGAAGGGTGCATCTATCAGCGCGTGGGCGGGCCGCTGCCGCGGGTCCGTTCCGTCGCTTCGCTGCCTTCCGCGCCTAACGAGAGGCTGGCGCGCGCGACGATTGGGTTGCGCGCCGACACGCGCCAGGAAATCGTCGCCGAGGTGGAAGTGCCGGCCGGCGCTGCTCCGGCGCTGCTTGTTTTCTCGCGGCCCTATTTTGACGGCTATCGCGCGACCGTGAACGGAAAAAAGATCGCGATCGGTTCCTATCGTGGCCTCATCCCGGTAATCAAACTCGCGCCCGGGACGCAGGGTCGACTGGTGGTGATCTATCGGCCATGGTGGCTGCTCGCGGGCGGAACAATTGCCGCCGCCAGCTTGCTCGTGATGCTCAGCGCGCTCGCCCTGGCCGCGTTTTTTGGAGCGGTCCGTCCCGCTCAATAAACATCGCGCTTGTAGCGCTTATCGTTCTTCAGCTTTTCGACGTATTCGCTCGCGGCCTCGACACTCTTGCCGCCCTGTCGCTGCACGATCTGGCGCAGGGCAGCGTCTACATCCTTGGCCATGCGCTTGGCATCGCCGCAAACGTAGAAGCAGGCGCCTTCGTCGAGCCATTTCCAGAGTTCCTCCGCTGCTTCGAGCATACGGTCCTGCACATAAATCTTGTGCGCCTGGTCGCGCGAGAACGCGGTGTCGATTCGGGTGAGAAATCCGTCGGCGATGAAACGCTCGAAGTCCTCCTGATAATAGTAGTCGCTCTTCTCATGCTGCGCGCCGAAGAAAAGCCACGTCCTGCCGCGCGCTCCGATCGCCTGCCGTTCCTGCAAAAAGGCGCGGAAGGGCGCCACGCCCGTGCCGGGACCGACCATGATGAGCGGCGCGTCGCGGTCCTCGGGCAGGCGGAATTTCGAGACGGCCGGAACAATCGGCGCGGGCGAATCCGCGCAGCGCTCGGCGAGGAAGGTGGAACAGACGCCCTTACGCAGCCGGCCATGGCTTGTGTAGGTCACGACATCGACAATGAAGTGGGTCGCCTCGGGGAAAACTTTGAGACTCGAAGCGATGGAATAAAGCCGCGGCTGCAACTTCGGCAGCAGAGCGACGAATTCCTGTGGCTCGAATTTGACCGACGGGTGTTCGACCAGGAAATCGATTACTTCCATGCCCCAGAGATAGGTGTCGAGATCCTGTTTCCGCTTCGGCTCCAGCAGCTCGTTCAAGAGCGGGGCGGCGGAGGCGCGTTGTGCAATCGCCTTCAGGAATTTCGGGGTCGGTTGGGTGATGCCGTGATCGCGGAGTAACGCTTCGCGCAGCGTCGTTGGCGCGCCTCGGTTGCCCGCGATTTTTTCCTCGCCCGTGGCGGCGAGCGCTTCCAAAATTTCAGCGACCAGCCCGGGATCGTTGGTCGGGTAGACCGCCATCGAGTCGCCGACTTCGTAGGTCAGCCCGGAGTCGCCGAACGAGATCTCGAAATGGCGAATGTCTTTTTCCGAATCGGGACTGTTCAAGCGGCGGTTGACAAGCAGGCGGCCCGGGAAGGGATTTTTCCGGGAATAAGTTTCGGACGCAGCGGGCTGGTCGTTAGGCGAGACGGACGGGTTTGCGGTTTCAGGCACGGCCAACCTTCTAGCGTGGTCGCGGCGATCGGCAACGTTAAACTATTCGTGCCATCGTCGGGGCCCGTCCCTGGCCGCGGTTGTGCGCGAGGACGCGCCGGTGAAAGGTCCCTCCGCCATGCCTCGCTCGCTGCGCCGTCGAAAAAGCGATTATCTGCTGATCGACATCAGCAACTCCTTTACCAAACTTGCCTTTGCTTCGTGGAAAAAACTGGGCGGAAAAGAGCGGATCGCGACCGATCGATTAAGCGTGGCCGCGCTCGGAAACTTGATCCGGCAACGAGCGGTCGAGCAGATTGTCGTCTCTTCCGTGGTGCCGGGGAAGAATGCGCTGATCCGTCGGGCGGCGGGGAGGATTCCGGTAACCTTCGTGAGCGCAAAATGCGAGCTTGGGGTCGGCGTCGATTATCCGGCTCCGGAATCAATCGGCGCCGACCGGCTGGCGAACGCAGCGGCGGTCGCGGCGCTCTTCGGTTCCCCCGCCGTGGTAGTGGACTTTGGTACAGCCGTGACGTTTGATGTGGTCTCGGCGGACCGCTCTTACATCGGCGGCGTGATCGCGCCCGGTCTCGAAGCGATGACCACTTATCTGTATAAGAGGACCGCGCTGTTGCCGAAGCTCGTCCTCGCCGAACCGCGGCGCGCGGTCGGCCGCTCGACGAAAGCCGCCATGATGTCGGGCGCGATTTTCGGCTATCGTGGCTTGGTGAAGGAGATTCTGGTGAAAATTGGCACGGAGGCCTTTGGCCACCGCAAAGCGCAAGTCGTCGCCACCGGGGGCTATGCGCAATTGATTGCGGCGCAGCTGCCGGAGATCGACGCGGTGCGCCCGCACTTGACCTTGGAAGGTTTGCGCATCATTGGAAACCTGAATCGTTAGGCAAGAAAATGCCGTGATGAACAAGACGGCCATTGGCATCGATTTCGGCGGCACGACCGTGAAATCGGGCGTGGTGCGCGAAGGGAAATTGCTCGCGCGCCTGCCGCCTCTCCAGACCCACGATCATACCGGCCACGATTCCTTGCTCGCGGCCATCCGCGCGGCGATCGAAGAACTACGGCGGCAACATCCGGACGTGGCGGCGGTTGGCGCGGGGTTGCCGGGGCTGGTTGACAGCATCAATGGCCGCGTCTGGCAGTTGTCCAATGTGCCGGGCTGGGAGGATGTTGCGCTCACCGCCTTGCTCGAGGAGTGGACCGGATTGCCCGCGGCGATCGACAACGACGCGAACGCGATGGCATACGCGGAGTGGCTTTTTGGCGCCGGGCGCGAGGGCGTCAACGTCGTTTGTGTGACGTTAGGCACGGGCGTCGGCGGCGGGTTGATCCTCGACCGCAAACTTTATCGCGGCAGCCGACTGGGGGCGGGTGAGATCGGCCAGATGACGATCGATCCGAAGGGCGTTCCGGGGCAGTACGGCAATTTTGGCGCGCTCGAGAAGTATGTCGGCAACGCGCAGATCGCGGAGCGCGCCCAGACCCTTTACCGGGAAGCCGGCCTCACGAAAACAATCGAGGAATATTCGCCGCTCGCCTTGGAAAAAGCAGCCCGGGCGGGCGACCCGGTAGCAGTGAAGGTCTGGGAGGAGATCGGTTTCCATCTTGGGATCACACTGTGCGACATTGTCTGGTTGCTGAACCCGGATCGGATCGTGATCGGAGGCGGCGTGGGGCGGGCCGGGGAATATGTTTTCGGGCCGATTCGCCGCGTCATCGAGGAGCGGACGATGAAGATCTTTCACGAGGGCCTGACGATCGTTCCGGCGGCACTGGGCAATGACGCGGGCATGATTGGCAGCGCCGCGCTCGCGCTCGCCAAGGCGACCGCGCCTAACGAGGTCTAACGACTATCTTCCGGCGGAGCAACCTCTCGCCGTCGAACTCGAACCAGGCGCGCAAATGCGCGCCGCGCAGGAGGAGCGGGAGCCAGTGCCGGTCGTCCGCCCACATCTCGTCGTAGGGGATGGCGTCGAGCGGCGTCCAGAGCGGCAGCGCTTCGTCGGTCTCGCGCGGCTTGCCGGTGAAATCATGGGCGAGAAAGACGGTGCAATGCAGGCTGTAGCCGTCGCGGAACTGAAAATGCAATTCGCCGCGTTGCTCGGCCCCGAGCGGTTTGATACCGACTTCCTCATAGGTTTCGCGGAGCGCCGACGCCAGCGGCGTCTCGCCTGGATCAACCTTGCCACCCGGCCCATTAATTTTGCCGGCGCCGAACCCGCGTTTCTTGCGGATGAGGAGAATCATTTCCTCCCGCACGATGAAACAGAGGCTGGCGCGTTGCCGCGGTTGCCAGGTTGCCCAGTCGATCATGTCGTTCGATGAGTTTTAGATGCCGTCAGGCTCGATCGACGCGAGCTTGTTGCGATCCTGATGAAGATCTCGGAAAGCGGTCTCATTTTTTTGCTCGTGTTGAGTTCGTTCGCGGCGAATGTCGTCGCGCCCACCAAGTCGGAACTCGAGGCGATGTATGCCGCGGCGGCCCGCGAACTGAACGCCGGCCATTACAGCGAAGCGCTCAAGGAACTCGATGCGATTGACGCGCGCCAGCCCGATATGGCGGCCGCGCAGAATCTTCGCGGCATCGCTTTGATGCGCCAGGCGGAATATCGCAAGGCGGAGACGGCGCTGCACCGGGCACTGGAGATTGACCCGGAGTTCTGGGAGGCGAGCTTCAACCTGGCGGAAGTCTCGTTCCTGATGCAAAACTGGACGGAAGCGCGCCGTCGATTCCAGGCGCTGCTGGCCGAGGGAACCGAACAGGTGCAGGGCGCGACGAGGGATCTCATTCAGTTCAAGATCCTGTTGACTTTCCTGCTTGAGGGCAAGGAGAAGATGGGCGCCGCGACCCTGGAGAAACTGCAGGCATCACACGACAGCCCGGTGGATTATTATGTCAAGGCCGCGCTCGCGCTGCGCCAGAAAGACCAGCAGAATGCAAAGATCTCGATGGCGGCCGCGGAGAAGGAATTTTCTCCGCAGTTGAACAAGCTTTTCGCCGAGTCGTTCTATGAAGTGGGCTGGCTGCAAAAGCCGGACGGCGCGACTCCCGTCGCCTTGGAAATCGGCTCGCCCGCCGAGCGCGTCGCGCAGGTGCAGGAGAACTTTGGGAAGGCGGAGCGCGCTTATCGCCAGCGGGACTTTGCGAGCGCATTGCGGTTGCTCGATCAAATCGACGCGACTGCTCCGAACCAGGCAGTGGCCTACAATCTGCGGGGCGAGATTTTGCTGGAAGAGGGAAAGGCGGACGCGGCGGAAGCTGCCTTGCGCATAGCGCTGGCGGCCGATCCCCAGTTGCAGGAAGCGCGCTTTAACCTGGCGCGGGTTCCGTTCAAGAAGGGGGATTACAAGACGGCGCGCCAGGAGTTGGAAGCGCTCCTCGGCGCGACCTCAGGCGGAAAACAGCAACAGCAAATGGAACAACTGGTCCGTTATCAGATTTTCCTGACGCTGCTCCTGGAGGGCCGGGAGAGTGCCGCGCAAAAAGCGATGGAAGAATTCAAAATGATGGACGACACGCCGGCGCTCTACTATGCGCAAGCGGCCTGGGCCTTTCAGCATGGGAACGCGATGCAGGGAAACAATTGGGTGGCGAATGCGAAGAATCTCTATTCTTCAGAACTCAATCGCTCGTTTGCGGCGTCCTTCGCTGATCTTGGCTGGCTCAAAAATTCGGAGGCGCAACCAGCGCAAACCCAGTCCTCTTTAGCCGAGGCGGAGGTGTCGCCGCGAGCGGAGCCGCCGCCGACACGACCCCGAAACGAGAACAATCCAATGCCGGTTCCGGTGGCGGCGGAGAGTCCGACCGACCAGCCAATAGCGACCACAGAATCCACGGCGACGCCTACGCCGCCGGTTGCGCTGGCGGGTATCGTCGCCGCGAGTCCGACTCTGACTCTGACCGCGACGCCGAACAACGTTGCGAGCGTGGAGGCGAAGCAACCCCGTGAAGAGCAAGCTTCCTCGGCGGGAACAAAAAGAAGGCGCTCTGCTGGCGCAAAGTCGAAGCGTCATGCTTCGGTCGCTGCGCCAAGTCCAACGCCCATGGCGCAACCGACGCGCCAGAATTTCGGCGATAAAGTGGCGCGACTGTTTCTCTACCCTTTCCGGCATCGAAGCGAACAGGGTTCCACTCCTACGCCTGCTGGATCCGACGAGGCAGCGGCCGCGAGCGCCAACTCCAATCCGCCTGCCCGGAGCCAGCCAAAGAATTAAGACTTGTCATCTCGCACCCGTGACGGTTTGATGTTTCCTGTGATGAAAATCCGAAGGCTCGCCGCGATTTCCCTCCTCGTTCTGGGTTCGTTCGCGTCCACCGGTCTGGCCGCGGAAAAATCGAGCCTCGAAGCGATGTACGACCGGGCCTTCACGGCGTTTGACGCGGCGCGTTACGACGAGGCGTTAAAGGCCCTCGACGCGATCGACGCGCGCCAACCCGATCTGGCCGAGTCTTTTAATTTACGCGGCGTGGTCTTGATGCGGCAGGGCAAGTACGACAAAGCGGAGGTGGCGTTGCGCAAAGCGCTCTCCATCGAGCCGAAGTTTTGGAACGCGAGTTTCAATCTCGCGGAGATCCCTTTTCTGAAAAAGGACTGGGCGGCAGCGCGCACCCGTTTCGAGGGGCTGATGTCGGGCGAGAACAGCGGGATGCAACCGGAGACGAGCCAGCTCATCCAATACAAAATCCTGCTTACCTTTGTCCTCGAGGGAAAGGAGAACACGGTCGATTGGATCCTGAACAAGTTCGAACTTTCCAAAGACAGCCCGGCGCTCTATTACTCCAATGCCGCAATCGCCCTCGAACACAAAAACCAGGCGGAGGCGAAGGAGTGGATGGATGCGGCCGAGAAAAAATACCCCGGGCCGCTGAACAAACTTTACGCCGAATCGTTTTATGAAATCGGCTGGCTGCAAAAACCCAGCGGCGAAAGCCGGCCCGCGCTCGAGATTACCTCCACCGCCGATCGCGTCGCGCGGATGCAGGCGGATGCGAAAGCCAATTTCGAGAAAGCCGAACGGGCCTTTCAGCAGCGGGACTTCGACGGCGCGCTCAAGCTTCTCGATCTCGCGACCGCGGGCGCGCCTAACGACGCTGCTTCGGACAATCTGCGCGGCGAGATCCTGATGGAGCAGAAGAAATTCGATGAAGCGGAGGTCGTCCTCCGCCGGGCCTTCGCGACCGATCCGAAATTCCGCGAAGCGCAATACAACCTCGCGCAAATTCCTTTCAAAAAGGGCGAATACGCCAAGGCTCGCGACCGGCTCGAGGCGCTTTTTGGCGAGACGCCCGGAGACGAAAAAAATCAGGCCGCGCAGCTCATCAAATACAAGATTTTCCTGACCCTGCTGCTCGAGGGCAAGGAGAGCGAAGCGCAGCAGTTGATGGAGCAGTTTAAATTTACGGGCGATACGCCGGCCCTCTATTACGCCCAGGCGGCCTGGGAGTACAAACACGGGCATGAAGATCAAGGGAGCGATTGGGTCACCTCCGCACGAAAGATCTATTCGCCCGCGCTCAACATCGTTTTTGCCGATACCTTTTATGATCTCGGCTGGTTAAAAAACCCGACCGTTGCGACAGCGCCGCCGCCGACTTCGGCACTGGCCCAGGCGGACGCTTCGCCGCTCGTTGAACCCACGCCGGCCATGCGTCTGGGCCAGATGGAGTCGCGACCCGTACCAGACCTGACCGGGGATGGCATGGCGAAATCAACCGACGTGGAGGCAAAGGAACCAGCTGCGCCGACGCCGGCTGCGACTGGGCTCGAAACGACTGCGCCCATTGCCACCGGGCCGGTTGCGACCGCGGCACAGACGACCGCGCCAACTGTGACCGCGGCTCAGACGACTGCGCCGATTGCGACCGCGCCGACGGCGACCGGGCCCGAGACGACTCCGGGCGCGATGGCCGCGGCGGTGGCCGCGGCGACTCCGTTGGCTACGGCGGTCCCGGCTGTTTCGCCGGCCAGCAAACCAGCCACTTCTCCGATCGCTGTCGCGAGTTCTGCAGTGAATGTCGCGGCGCCCTCACTGGCTGCGACGCAGACCGGTGCCTCGTCGCGGTCGACCTTCGGTGAAATGATCGATCGGGTATCGAGCCCGCTCAGTCCGCTGGTCGGCGTTCTGTTGCTGGCAGGAATTGTGCTTCTCCTTTGGTTAGTTATGCAACAAATCCGTCGGTATCTCGCCAATAATTCACTTTTCAAGTCATCGACGCCATTGACCGAGCCGCCCTTCGCTGGCGATGAACCGATGGTGAGTGACGAACATAGGATTTCGAACGACATTTTATCGAGCGGTCCGCCCAAGGTCTCGCTCCAATTAAAAGCGAGCGAGCCTTCCGTCCGCGCGGCCGTTCTGCCGTCGGGGGCGATCACCGCCCGCGGCGCCGTTCCCGGGGTTCCGGAGCCATTCAACCTCCAGCCTAACGAACTGGAGGGTTCGATCGCGGAGGTGATGCCCGCGCCGGTTTCGGCCAGACCTCCGGTGGAGCCAGGCCCGACGATCGAGGAAGTTCTTCCCGCCGCGGAAGCGAAGATTCCGGCCGAAGCCGAAGCGGTGCTGCGCGATCAGGAAGAAGTTTCCCTGCCCGCCGCGCTCGAAGTGCCGGCGGCTTCTCTTGCGTCGCAAGCCGCCGAACCGGCCGCTCCGGATGAACCCGTCGCTCCGGTTGAACCCGTACCCGCGCAACCAGTGGCTGAGAAATCGGCGGCGGAGGAAGCCGCGATGATCGCACCGGAGATCATCCTCGAGCCTGCCATTTCGGAATTCGCCGGTCACGCCTGGGAGAAAATCGCTCCCGAATTGGAGCCCGTGGCCAGCACACCGATCGAGGAACCCGCTTTGCCGCACGAAGAACCTATCGGCCAGGGACAGCCGATTCCACAACTCACGACCGCGCTCGCGGCGGAAGCCGTCACGGCCGAGGTCACTCCGCCCACGCCGGAAACTCCACTTGTTTTGGTCGAACCCGAAGCCGCGGTGCCCCCTCCGATTGCCGAATGGCAAGCGCCGCAGTCTTCGATTGAAACTCCGTCATTTGCTTCTAAGATCATCACCACCGAACCCATCCGACTACAGCCAACTACACCCGTTATCATGCCTGAAACCACCATCACTCCCGCTCCTGCCTTCCGTGCCGCTACACCGACCATGTCTGTCCAACAGCCGCTCGGCGGGATGCACACCGCGGTGCAATTGACGTTCTCTTTGGAGATCGCCTCGATGCAGCTCACGCCCACCTTTAAGATGAGCGGCCTGCAATTGAAGCCGATTTCGAAAGTCGTCTCGATGCGCCTCGCGCCTTCGCAGGATCCGCAACCACCGATGAACCTGCAGGTCACATTCGAGGTCGCAAAGATCGAACTCTCCGGTGGCAGCATCGGCACCGTCCGTCTGGCGCCCTCGTTGCAGGAGAAGCCGGCCGCTCTTTCCTCGCCTTCCTTCGCCATCTCGGGTCTAGAGCTGGTCGCGGGCGCGGGCACGGCTCCAGTGCAACTGACTCCTTCCCACCAGGAACAGGCTTCGGTGCTTCTGACCGCGCATTTCCAAATTGCGGCGATCGAGTTTTCGCCGCTCTTCGAAATCGCGGCGATCGTGCTCACCTCCACCTCCAAGCACGTCTCCATGCAATTGCCGGGTTCGGGACCGAGCTCGATCGATAACGCACCGGTCTTCCAGATCGAGAACGTCCAATTGGGTGCGGGCGCCGATCTGAACACGATTCAGGTCACCCCGATCGGTACCGGCCGGTTGACCTAACGAGCGACGACCCACTGATCTTTAGCCTGGAGCCGGGGCGTTGTCCCCGGCTCTTTTGCTATTTAAAACTCGTCCAGTTGAGCGAGCGCAACTGCTTGGGCAGAAACTCGCCGTCTCGCCTCACGAGCTGGCCATCAAAATAAATCTCCCCTCCGCCGTAGTCCTTCCGTTGGATGCTGACCATGTCCCAATGGACCTGGCTGCGGTTGCCGTTGTCTGCCTCCTGGTAGGCCTGTCCCGGCGTAAAGTGGAACGAGCCAGCGATTTTTTCATCGAAAAGGATGTCGCGCATCGGATGCAGGACGTAGGGATTGCAGCCTAACGAAAACTCACCGATGTAACGCGCGCCCGGATCCGAATCGAGCACCGCATTGAGCTTTTTCGTCTGGTTGCTGGTCGCCTCGACAATCTTCCCGTCGCGAAAATCGAGCCGGATATTATCGAAGCCGGTGCTTTGATAAATGCTCGGCGTGTTGAACGTCACGTGCCCCTGGACGGAATCCTTCACCGGGCAGCTGAAGACTTCGCCATCGGGAATGTTGCGGTCTCCACCACAGATGATGGCGGGGATGCCCTTCATGCTGAAACGCAAATCCGTTCCGGGTCCTTTGATTTCCACCCGGTCGGTTTTTTCCATCAGCGTCTTGAGCGCTTTCATCCCGGGCTGCAACTTGCGGTAATCGAGCGTGCAAACCTTGAAAAAGAAGTCCTCGAAACCCTCGGTGCTCATCCCGGCGAGCTGCGCCATGGCCGGGGTCGGCCAGCGGAGCACCACCCACTTTGTTTTCTGCACCCGCTGGTCCTGCAACGGGCGCAGCTTTTTGGCGACCAGTTTCATCCGATCGATCGGAACATCTGCGAGCTCGCTGATATTATTGCTCCCGCGGACCGCGATATAGGCGTCCATCTTTTTCATCCGGGCCAGCTCGTGCGCGGCTGTGAGGTCGAGTTGGCGCGCGTCGATCCCGAGCGCGAGCTCCCGGCTGATCCGGGCCCGCTGCAGCTGGACGAACGGAATCGCCCCCGCTTTCCGGGCCGCGCGAATGAGCGCGATCGTCATTTCATCAGGCGCGTCGAAGGATTCGATCAGTACCTTTTCGTGGCTTTTAAGGGCAGTGGAATAATTAACCAGCAGGGAGGCGAGCTTGTCGAAACGGGCATCTTGCATAGATCGCTATCATTCCATCGTGATCGAGGGATGCAAACGTGCGCCGATCACGGATCTTCCTCGTGATCGCGATCGTGATCGACGAGGATCGAGCGCGAGCCGGAGCACGGGGATGGTTCGTTAGGGTGAAAATTCCAGACGGGCGGCAAAGGCGCCGTCGATCAAATCCCGGAAAGGCAAGCTCTCCTCTCGCTTCGTGAGCCGAAAGGCGGGCTGAGCGCGCAGGAACGCGGCGACCACTTCGTCGTTCTCCTCCGACTCCAGGCTGCAGGTGCTGTAGACCAACGAACCACCCGGCCTGAGGAGCGGCGCGATCGCCCGGAGAATCTGCCCCTGCCGCCCTGGCATCCGCACAAAATCTTCCGGCCGCAGCCGCCAGCGGAGATCAACCCGGCGCCGCAACACGCCTGTGTTCGTGCAGGGCGCATCGACAAGAATTTTGTCGAAGGACTGCCTCGCGAGCGCGGCCTCGCGGAGGGAATTTTCGTCCGAGCAATCGCAGCGCACCGTTCGTGTGTTGGTGACCTCCAGCCTAACGAGATTGTTGCGCAACCGTTCCAACCGGACCTCGTCCCGATCGGCCGCCACGAGCGCGCCTTCGTTCTGCATCATCTCCGCCAGATAAGCGGACTTTCCGCCCGGCGCGGCGCAGGCGTCGAGCACGCTCTCCCCGGGCGCCGGACGCAACATCTCGCACGCCAGCGCCGTGCTCGGGTCCTGAAGGTAACAATCCCCGTTGCGCAGTGCGTCGGCCGGGCCAGGCAAACCGACAAAATTCGAGTGTCCCGGCAACAAGAAACTGCCGGCATAACGGCGCAGGAATTCCGCCGCCGTCGTCTTGAGCTCGTTGATTCGCGCGTAAACCGGCGCGGGCCGGTTATTCCACCGGCAGAGCTCGAACGTGGCCGCGCTCCCGAATTGGCGCGACCATTTGGCGATCAGAAATTCCGGCGCGGAAAAGCGAATCTGGAGCGGCTGTTCCTCGGCCTGTTGCTTGAGGGCCATTCTCTCGCGCAACGCGCGCCGCAGAATCGCGTTGATCAACGGCCGCGTCCGTGGCCTGGCCAGCTCAACGGTTTCGAAAACGGAGGCGTGGGCCGCGGTTTCGATGAGGAGAATCTGGTAGAGGCCGAGCCGCAGAATGTCGCGCGCGTCCGCCTCGAGTGGGGCCGGCCGGAGTTGGGCGATCCAAAAGTCGAGAAGCGTGAGGTTGCGCAGCGCGCCGTAGAAAAGCTCGAGGGCAAAAGCGCGATCGGAAACGCCGAGCGCGCTTTGGGCAAAGATTTCCGCGACAATCTGATCGGCGAATTCTGCGCCCTTGCGCCAGCGGGCCAGCGCTTTGAGAGCGAGCGAGCGTCCGGATTCTTTCATGGTTCGCGCTGGCGGGCGACACGCCCGCCTCTGCACCCCGGGGATTCGACGCTTCGTTAGGCTGGCCTGGCCTGCGGTCGCCCGATCGAGGTGTAGTGGAAGCCGAGTTTCCGCATCGTCTCCGGGTCGTACAAATTCCGGCCGTCGAAAACCATCGGTGTGTGCATTTTTTCACGCACCGTGGCGAGATCGACATTGGCAAACTCCGCCCACTCCGTCGCGATGATCAGCGCCTCCGCGTCCTCGATCGCTTCCATTGCGGTGTTCGTGAGGCGCGCGCCCGCGATCGATTTCACGGCGTGCGCTTTTTCCATTCCCTTGGGATCGTAGGCCGTCACCTGCGCCCCTTCGCGCAGCATCTCGGCCACCAGCTCGATCGCGACGGATGAACGAATGTCGTCCGTGTCGGGTTTGAAGGTCAGTCCCCAGACGGCGATTTTTTTGTCGCGCAAAACCCAGAGCGCGTCCCGCACCACCTTGAGGAAACGCTCCTTCTGCATCGCGTTGATCCGCTGCACTTCCTTGAGCAGGTTGAACGGCACGCCGAGCTGCTCGCTAATCATGATAAAGGCGGCGATGTCCTTCGGGAAACAGGAGCCGCCGTAGCCGATCCCGGCGTTGAGGAAATTCCGCCCGATGCGTCGATCCATCCCGATGCCGTCGGCCACTTTTTCGACATCCGCTCCGCTCGCTTCGCAAATCGCAGAGACGGCGTTGATGTAGGAAATCTTGAGGGCGAGAAAGGAATTGGCCGCGTGCTTGATCAACTCCGCGCTGTTGATGTCGGTCACGAGCATCGGCGCCATGAAGGGCTCGTAAACCTTTTTCATCAGGTCGATCGCGCGCTCGCTTTGCGCGCCGATCACGATCCGGTCTGGCTTCATCAGGTCCGCGACCGCGCAGCCTTCGCGCAGGAACTCCGGGTTGCTTACGACGTCGAACTCGGCGCCGTGTTTGTTATAGCGCTTGATCGATTCGGCGACCTTCTCCCCGGTCTTCACCGGCACGGTGCTCTTGTCCACGATCACCCGGTAACCGGTGAGCACGCCGGCGATTTCGCGCGCGACTTTCTCGATGAAGCTCAGGTCAACACTGCCGTCCGCATCCTGGGGAGTGGGCACGGCGATGAAAACGACCTGCGCGTTATCGACCCCTTCCTTGATGCTGCTGGTGAAGCGCAGCCGCTGCGCGGTCACGTTGCGATGCACGATTTCTTCGAGGCCCGGTTCGTAGATCGGCACCTTGCCGTGCTGGAGCGACTCGACTTTGCTTTCGTCGTTATCGACGCAGATCACGTTGTGACCGACGTCGGCGAAGCAGGCGCCGGTGACGAGGCCGACGTATCCGGAACCGATGATGGAGAGATTCATGGGAAATTTATGATTGCTGATTGCTGACTTGGCAGGGGACAAACCGCCGCCTGATTTCAATCAGAAATCAGAAATCGGCAATCAGCAATTTCCTACTGGGTCTGATTCGTCCCCGCCGGATCGAAATTCAAATCGAGCCCAAGTTTGGGAAACGCCTTCAGGGTGAAGGTGAGGAGAACGCCGTATTCCTTGACCCCGCCATTATTCTGGATGATCGCCCCTAAGGAGGCCACCCAGCTGGTCAGGTCGCGGTAGAGCGAGAAGCGCTGCTGTTCGAAGATGTTGGTGGCCCCCTCGTACTGCTCGAGGATGCCGAACCCCCAGTTGTCGTCGATCCGGTAATAGCCGCCGAAGGTGAAGAGGCTGCTGTTGAGGAAGAACGGATTATTGTTCAGGTAGCGATGCCCGAGCGTAATGACGGTGTTCGCGGTCGGCTTGAAATTGATGTTCGTATCCACCTCGGTGAATCCATTGGCGAGCAGCGGGAGCTGCGAGTCGATGACGAGCGTCGCCCACGGCACCGGCGTAAAGGTCAGCTTGTTGAAGACGTTCGAATAGTCGCCTTTTTCGAAGGGGTCGTGGAAGTTGACGTCGACGAAGGTCTCCAGCTCGAGCCAGCTCACGGTCAGGTCGTCGCGGCGGGTTTGCAGGCGGTTGCGCACGCCGACGCGCGCGATCGACCAATTATCGAGCGCGTCGATCGAGGTGTATTGCGGGAAGTCGATCGGGTTGAGTTTGGTCGAAGGCTGAACGCGGTCGAATTGCAGAATCTCGGCGGGATCCACGTTAGGCGAAGAGACATAGGAATAGTCCACAAACGGCTGAATGATGTGCCGCAAGCCATCGAGCCCCAGCGCGCGGGTTTGCACGCCGTCCCAGGCCTGTGAAATCTTGAACGAGCCCTCGATCCCGGCGTTGAAAACCGAGCGGAAAACCCCGCCCGCAGTGTGCAACGGCGGCTCAGTGGTGGGATCAGCCAGCGGGAATTCGGGCGCGTTCGGGTCGGGATTAATTGGGAGAGGCGACAAGGAGAGGTTGCGTGTCTCACTATAGTAGGTCTCGCGAAAGCCGACCCGCGGCACGATCGCGAGCCACCCGAAATAGGTGTTCGGATAGGTCAGCTGATGGAAGGAATCGATCCGCAAGGCACTGTAATCTTGAAAGAGCGATCCGGCCGCGAAATTCCGGTTCAGCTCGCCCACGCTGGTCGCGCCGTCGTAGAAAATCGGGCCGTTGAAGAGAGGGTGGCGCGTGATGTCGAGGGCGATCTCCGGCAGGCGCTCGGTGGTGTCAAAAAAAGTGTTGAGTTGAAATCGCGCGTCGACGGTGAGGGTATACCACGGACTGGTTTTTGTGACGGCGACGACATTGTCCGGCTGCGGGTTGATCCGAAACTCCGCCGGGAAAAAATCCTGGAGGAGAAACGCGTCGCTTAGTTTGGTGATATCGACCGTCGCCTCAATGTCGTCGGTAATGTGAGTGCGATCCTGGATGGACAGGCGGTAGCGGCCGGTCGGAGTGCCTTCCCGGGGGAGCGCGGTGCGATTCAGATTGGGATTCTGATCCTGCAAATAATAGGAGATGATCTTCGCGACGCTGCTGTCGCCCTTTCCGTAGCGAATTTCCGAATCAAACCCAATCGCGGGTCCGCGGCGGGTGCGATAATCGAGCTTCACCGTGCTCGTGATATGGTCGCCGATCGGGAAAGTGACCTGGCCGAGAAGCGCAAATCCCCACGAGCTGAGATAGGCGGGTGCAATCGAGTAGCTGAAGGAACGGTCGAGCGATTGGTAGAGATAGGGCCACCAGAAGACCGGTATCTGGCCGACGTAAAACGTCACGCTCTTGAAAATGACCCGATCATTCTCATAGATCCGCACACTCTGGGCGCTCATATGAAAGTCGGGTTGTGCGGCGTCGTGTGTCGTGAAGGTGCCGTTCTTGACCAGGTATTCCTGGTCCGAGTCGCTGTTCACCGTCTTCCCGGAGATCAGGTAGGGAAAGGTGCCGGAGCGCATGCTGTCGGCGTTGATCGCTTTGGTGTCGAGATTGTAGGTCGCCTGCTCCGCGAGATAGAGCGAAACGCCACGGTAAATGCGCACATGGCCTTTGAGAAAGACCGTCCGCTTGGCCTTATCGTACTGCGCGTAGTCGGAATAAATATCGGTGTCGCCGAAACGGATCGAGACGTTGTCGTGCGCCGTGGCAATGCCGTTCTCGTAGATCATGCGGCCGGTGGCGTTGATCTCGACGGGCTGCGTCCCGGGCCCTTCCAAATCCTCCGCAGCCGCGCGACTGACGGCGAGCACGAAGAGGAGAAGAAAGACCGGCTTACGCATTGCGGACGCCGAAGGTAACGGTGCCACGAAGCGGTTGCAAAGTGAAAACCCTTTTGCCATTCCGGCTCCAGCTCGTGAATCGTAATCGAAACGATCGATCGCAAGCACGACGAGGATCAGCGACGCAGCGCGAGTCCGGCGACTTGTTGATTCAGTCCGCAAGTTG
>DATMNS010000113.1:0-14793 GCA_035568735.1 Chthoniobacterales bacterium
AACAGAGAGCAGCAGGAACAAAGCCCCGCCGCGCGCTCAGTCGATCGCCCGGCGCCGCGAGGAATCGCTCGTCCGGCCCCGCCTTCCGCTTTCCCGCCTCACGAAAGATTAACGTCCTTGCCGGGATCCATCTCGTAGTCCAACCCGAGGTATTCCGACGTTTTCGGCTTGATCACTTCCTCGACGAATTTGATGTAGATGGGATCTTCGCGAAAGATCGCCTGCTTGTCCATCGATTCGAAATCGATCGCGATAAAAAAAGGCCACGGGATCTTCGGATCGACCCGCTTGCCACACTTAATGCTCAGGACCTCGTCGATCTTCAGGAGCTGCATGCGCGCGTTCATCATCATCTCCTCGGTCTCTTCCGGCGTCACGCCCGGTTTCAATTTATAGAGTCCAATGTGATGAACCATGAGCGGATAGCTATTAGGCGTTGCCTGAGGGTGGTGCAAGCACGAATCGGCGACCCCCCGCAAACCCATGTGAACATGTCAATGATTCGCGCCGAAGGGGCGATGCGACGCTATTTTTTCCAGTCGAATGCGCCTTTTTTCAGCGCATAAACGTAACCGACCATCAGGATCGAAACGAAGCTCAGCATGCTCCAGAAAATGCCGTGGCTATGGGCGACCGCTTCGCGATAAACCACCGCCCACGGATACATGAAGACGATCTCCAGGTCGAAGAGAATGAAGAGCATCGCCACGAGATAGAACTTCACGCTGAAGCGCGGCTGGGCTTCCCCCTGCGGCACCATCCCGCACTCGTAAGCGGAGTCCTTCGTCTGCGTCCGAAGGCCCGATTTCCCAAGCAACACGCTGATGATCAAGGCGCCGGCCGCGAAGCCGACGGCGACCAGAGCTTGCAGCAGAATCGGAATGTATTCGCGGATCACGTTCTACGACCGCACGTGCGGTTCAGGCCACAGCCGCTCGAGACCGCGCTACCGGGAAGTCGCAGCCGCTGTCGGGATGTGCCCATTCGGCGGGAGCAGGGCCTTGGCGAGAGCGGAAGGCAAACCCTTGTACTTTTTGCCGGTTTTCCTGACCATGCCACGCGCGACCAGGTTCTGCAGTTTCTCGTAAGCGCGCAGGCGGAGCATTTCCTCGCCACCGCTGGCGGCATTCCGCGCCCGCAGGTTCTCATGCAGGATCTCGAAAAGTTGTTTAAACTCGAAGGAAGAGCGGCGGGAAAGGACCGCGACCAGCTCTTCGGTAACGAGGTCCGGCACTCGGCGTGAAAAAGCGTTCTTTTTTAGGATGGCCATAGGCCGCAAATGATAACATATCTCGGCCAAACCGCAGCAGTTTTCTCACTCCCCTGGGCAAATATTGCGCTCGCCGCCTGCGCCTTGGAGGATGCGCCGGGACGTCGCACTCGTGACTCGACCTAAAACGGGCTCGCCGTCGGAGTCGGAGTGGCCGCCGATGGCAAGGGATCTCCCGGGTTCGGCTGCGACGAGGCGCCGCGTTTCAGGCCCTCCTGCAAGTAAATGAACGCACCGCCGATCAGACCGGCCAATCCAATCGTCGCCTGGCGAAACGTCACTGGCCCGACCGATTCGGTGACATAACCATCGGTTTCGTAGCGCTCTGACATTACAATCGGCGAAAGATGTTTCGTGATCGCCTCCGCTGGCGGAAATTTCGCCGGATCGATATTCTTGCCGAGAGCGGGATAAAACGTCGCACTCATCAAGAGCAGCGGACGCACCGCGGCGTCCGCGCGTTCGAACAACAAACGGGTGTCAACGTAGTTGAATCCCGAGTCCGGTTCCGGAACTTGGTTGGCAGCGTCCCGGAAGAGCGCGCTCTTCTCCAGTTCGCCGGCTGGCCGGGCGACCGTGGCAACCGCGGCCTCCACCGCCGCCGCGTCAGACCCGGCACACATCATTTTATCCGAAACCGCGATCGCGGGACTGAGCGGAATTAAACCGCCGAGAGGCTGTAGGCTGTAAACGATGGCGCCATCTTTTTCACGCCGCGTCCAGGCTGCTCCCGCGATTTCAACAGAGGTCAGCGCCTCCGCGATCTTCCGAACGCGTGCCGCGTCCTTTACCGGGAGCGTTGCCTGAAGCGTTGGCCAGCGCGCATCAGTCGGCCAATCGCCGACGATTTCCAGCTCTTCCCCGAACGCCTCGCGGAGATCATTCAATGCCATGCCTCGCGCCGTCATTGCGTTCATTAGTTGTTGCAGAATCGCCGGCATACGACCCGCGGCCGGAGTCGATGGTGAAGAGGCGTTTTCGGGCCAATGGATTTGCGACGCCGAGTAGAGAAACGTGTTCGCGCCGGCGGCGGCGAGCGAGCGCCGAGCCAGTTTCTCTTCCGCGCCCACCCGCGGCATCCCCACGAAATCGGTCTCGCGCATTTTCCCATGATCGAAGCCAAGGGCGGCCGCCATACTGCGCACCTGCTTCAGTTGCGCCAGTTGGTTCGTGACCAGCGACTGCCCCGTCAGCGCGATGACTGGCGTCAGCTTTTCCACAAACGGTCGCGGATCAAGAAAGATCATCCCGCCGTACTCGACCGGCAGGTGTTTCAGCGCCGCGCTGAACGAATCGTTCTCCCCTAACGAGGCCTCCTTTTCCCCCCGGCGGTGGTCGACCCGGTCGAGCAGCGCCTCAAGCAGCGCGGGATCGTTCGACCCGAAAAACCAGTGGTTGTCGTAAACGCTCGCAAAAACGAAATGCGAAACGCTCACCGTCTCGATCTTGTGCTGCTGGTAAACGATCGTTTCGCGTTTCGTCTCGCCCGTTTTCGGGAACCACTCCGCCTGTCGTTGTTCGATGAATTTCCGCGCCTCTTCCGGCGCCGGTTCGAAATGAAAACCGCCGATTAACTTCGGTTCGTTACTCTCGAGCGAGGCCAGCGCGATGAAACCGTGCGTTGGCCCGAGCTGGAGAAATTCCTCCAGTGTCTTGCGACCGCCGCCATCCTGCGGCAGCCGTGCGAGCGGTTCCTGCAAACACGCCTGCACCGACGGTTCCCGCCAGATCTGGTAAATGTCGCTCTCATGCCATTGCTTGCGCGTTTGCTGAAAATCGGGTACGAGGGCCAGCGCCAGGGTCGTTTTTGGCAGGAGCTCCGGCACGGTCGCGAGGCGCTGCGCGAGCTGCACCCGCAAGATCACCCAGACGGCTCCCGCGACCACCAGGGCGATCACGATCACGGCGGCTAATTTCTTCATCGGCGCAGTCTCGCACCAAATTGCGCCGTCGCGAGCCGTCGTCCGCGCTCGACTTTTTGCCGTGCATCGACGATCTCCATGGATGGAAGCGTGCGCCGGTTCGCGACTCATTCTGGGCGAGTTTCGTGAAAGCGCGGTCGTCGCCGCGGCGGAGCAGGCCCTCGCCGAATGCGGCGGTCAACCGACCTGCGGCTTCCTTTTTCTCTCCCCCAGCTGGCTGCCGCAGATCCCTGAAGTGCTCGATCTCGTCCGGCTGCACGGACGGATTCCGCTCCTCCTCGGATCGGTCGGGGCGGGTCTGATTGGCCGGAGCCAGGAAGCCGAGGGCGTCGCCGGAATGTCGTTGCTTCTCGTTAGGCTGCCGGAGACCAAACTGACGCCGGTTTTGATTTCGAGCGAGCAAATCGAAGAATCGACCGGGCCCGCCTACTGGCAGATGGAGACCGGCATCGGCCCGGATGACGTCGATTCCTGGATCGTTCTCGCCAACCCCTATGCGCCCGACTTGGAGCGCTGGCTGGCGGAATGGAATGTCGCTTTTCCCGATGCGCCCAGCATCGGCGGCCTTTCCAGTGGCGCCGGTGACGGCGGGGAAAAGGCGCTTCTCCTCGATGGCAAAGCGATCGACGCGGCGGTCCTCGCGCTCGCGGTGAAGGGCGGAAAAGTTCGCACCATCGTGAGCCAGGGCTGCAAACCGGTCGGCGAGCCCTTCACCATTACCCAGGCGGAAGACAACCTCGTCTACGCCCTCGGTTCCCGCCCCGCTTACCAGGTCTTGAGCGAAACCTTCAACGGCTTGTCCGAAGAGGAGAAGGAGCGCGCCCGCGGCAATCTCTTCGCCGGCCTGGCCGCTTCGGAATACGTCGCCGACCTGAAACGCGGCGATTTCCTTGTCCGCAACTTGTTAGGTGCCGATCCGCAAACCGGCGCGGTCGCGATCGGCACCCGCGCCCGGACCGGGCAAACTTTGCAGTACCAATTGCGCGACAAAATCACCGCCCACGCGGACCTCGTCGAACTTGCCAAGATGAAAGGCCGGAGGGGCGGGGAACCCTTTGCCTCGCTCGTCTTTTCCTGCAACGGCCGCGGCCATCGCTTCTTTGGCGTGCCCGATCACGATGCCGCGACGCTCGCCGAGATTTTCGGGCCGATGCCGAGCGCGGGACTTTTCTGCAACGGCGAAATCGGCCCGATTGGCCATGCCAGTTACCTCCATGGTTACACCGCGTCGGTCGCGCTTTTCTGCAAATAGGGCAGCTCGCCCAGCGCACGCCGCCCGTAACTCAGGCTTCCGGCCTGACACGACGAGCAGGCTTCCAGCCTGCTGACTGTGCGGGCAGGATTCCCGCTCGACGAAACAGGCAGGATGCCTGTGTTACGCGCGGGGGTGGAACTTGCGATGCACCGCCTTCAGGCGCTGCTGGTCGACGTGGGTGTAGACCTGGGTCGTCGAGATATCGGCGTGCCCGAGCATTTCCTGGATGATGCGCAGATCGGCGCCGTTGCCTAACAAGTGGGTCGCGAAACTGTGCCGGAGCAAGTGCGGATAAATATTCGTCTCCAGCCCCGAGCGCCGGGCGACCGCCTTGACGATCTGCCAGATCCGCACGGTCGTTAGGCGGGAGCCCCGGTTGGAAAGAAAAACTTCGCTCCCGGTCCGTCGCTTGACGAGACGCGGCCGTTCCTCCGCGAGATAGGCGGCCAGCGCCGCGCAGGCCTTGCGCCCAACCGGCACGAGTCGCGTTTTGTTTCCCTTCCCGGTCACCCGCACCACGCCTTCGTCGAGATTCAGGTTCTCCAGTTTCGTCCCGGCCAGTTCGGAAATGCGCAGCCCGCTGGCGTAAAGCAACTCGAGCATCGCGCGGTCGCGCAAGCCGAGCGGTGCGCTCGAATTCACGCTTTCGAGCAACTGCTCGACCTGCAGTTCGTTCAGCGTCTCCGGCAGATAACGCTCAATCCGCGGGAGCGTCAGGGCGTCGGTCGGATCGCGTCGCACATCGCCCGCGGCGGTCGCAAAGCGAAAGAAAATCTTGAGCGCGACCACGATAAGTTTGATCGACGAGGCGGAAAGCCCGCCGCGCTTCCGTTCCGCCAGATATTCGCTGATCAAGGGCAACCCGACCTCGCGCGCGCGCCGGATCTGTTTCCGCTGCGCACACCAGGCGGCAAATTCGCCTAACGAACGCTGGGTGGAGAGCTGGTAGTTTTCGGACAGACCGCGCTCCACTGCCAGGAAGCGAATGAAGGCCTCGATCTCCTGCTCCATCGTCGGCATTGTCCGCAAGGGTCGCTCCCTTTGCAATCCGGCGCGCGTTGACAAAGCAAACCCGGACTCGATTGTTTCCTCGCGATGAGCCTTGATTTGAACACGCTCCTGAAGGATTGGCCGCACGAAGCCGGCGCGATCAAAGTCCGGAAAGTTCCCGGTCTCGACGGCCGCGAGAAACTCCAGCTCCGGATCGATCTCGGCCTCCTGCAAATGGAAATGGAAGGCCGGCCCGACGGTCAGCGCCCGCACAACTGCGAATCGTACCTGGTCTATCACCAGCGCCGGGCGGTGCGCGCCGCGGAACGGGGCGAGGAATACGAACTCTCGCCCGAGCAATGCGGCGAATTGCAGCAGGAAGGCATCCAGTATTACCACCGCTATCTGAGCCTGTTTCAGATCGATGAATTCGAAGGCGTGATCCGCGATACGCAACGCAACCTCGATCTCTTTACTTTCGTCGACGAACACAGCGAGCGGGAGGATCTGGTCTGGAGCTTTCAACAGTTTCGGCCCTATGTCCTGATGATGAACACCCGCGCCCGGGTTTCGATTTTGCTCGCCGAGGGACAATTTGCCGATGCCATTCGGGAGATCGAAAGCGGGCGCGACCGGATCAGCGAGTTTTTCCAGCATTCGGCTTTTCCGGAGCTGGAAGCGAAGAGTTCCGAAATCGCATTTCTCGATGAATGGCTCGAGGAAGTGCGCGCCAGGCGGCCGCTCTCGAAACTGGAAGTGATGGAGCGCGAGATGGAACGCGCCATCGCCGGCGAACGCTACGAACGCGCCGCGGAATTGCGCGACGCGATCCGCCAGATCAAGACCCGGCCCGAGGTCGAGCGTTGAGTCCGCCTCGGAGGGACGTGCTTCCGCGCGTCCGGTTTCTTTCGTCGGAAAAGGCAATATCCAGGACGTGCCGAAGCACGTCGCTCCGCGATGGCGGCATCTGATTCGACCCTCACCGAGCGCAAGGAACGCTGGGCCCGTAAAATGAGCGGGAAAGCGAAACCCGCTGTGCGCTCGGACAGTCGGCTCCCGCCCGGACAACATCTTACCCCCGGCTTCCCGGTCCTCGATCTCGGGGTGCGGCCGGAAATATCGTTAGGCGAATGGCGGCTGGAAATTGGCGGCCTGGTGGAAAAGCCACAAACGTTCACCTGGGAACAATTCAACGCTCTCCCCCAGTTCGAAGACGTGAGCGATTTTCACTGCGTCACCACCTGGAGCAAGTTCGATTGCCGCTGGACAGGCGTCGCCTTTTTCACCCTCGTCGATCTCGTTAGGCCAAGAGCCGAAGCGAAACATGTTCTTTTCACCAGTTACGACGGCTACAGCACAAACGTGCGCCTGTCCGATTGCCTCGACGACGACGTCCTGATCGCGACCCAGTTCGACGGCAAACCGATCACGCGCGAGCATGGCGGCCCGGCGCGGATCATCATTCCGAAGCTCTACGCCTGGAAAGGCGCCAAGTTCGTGCGGACGATCGAGTTTTCTGAGCAAGACAAGCCTGGTTTCTGGGAAGTCCGTGGCTACAGCAACACCGCCGACCCTTGGACGGAAGATCGCTTCTCGTGAGCGAAGCGGTCCCCGCGCCACGCAAAATCGCAGTCCTGGCCGCTTTCGCCGCGCTTTACCTCATTTGGGGTTCCACTTATCTCGGGATTCGCTTCGCGATCAATTCCATCCCGCCGCTCCTCATGGCGGGCACGCGCTTTTTTTTCGCCGGGATCATCCTCTACGCCATCGCCCGCTGGCAGGGCGCGCCGCGCTCTTCCTTTGCGGAATGGCGGACGGCTTTGGTCATCGGCGCCTGCCTGCTCTTTTTCGGCAACGGCAGCGTGACGGTCGCGGAGCAATGGGTGCCGACCGGTCTGGCTTCGCTCCTGGTCGCGACGGTGCCGATTTATATCGCGCTCCTCGCCTGGTTTACCGGCGCGGCGCCCCGGCCGCGGCCGCTCGTCTTGCTGGGGCTTGCGGGAGGCTTTGCCGGCGTCGGAATCCTCGTCGGTCCGGCCCTCTTCACCGCTCCGGGCGGCGCTTCACCGCACCGGGGTTTGGGAATGTTGATTCTCCTTTTCGGTTCGCTTCTCTGGTCGATCGGTTCGCTCTATTCGCGCCGCGCGCGCAACTCCCCTTCTCCGTTTCTTTCCTCCGCGCAAACCATGCTCTGCGGCGGCGCGCTCATGACGCTCGCCGGCTTCCTGCGCGGCGAAGCGCGCACTTTTGATTTTCGCCAGGTGACCGCTTTGTCGTTAGGCGCGTTCGCCTATCTCGTCCTCATCGGCGCGGTGGTCGGCTATACCGCTTATATCTGGCTGCTCCGCCATTGCGATCCGGCCAAGGTCGCCACCTACGCCTACGTCAATCCGCTGGTGGCCGTCCTGCTCGGCGCATTTTTTGCCGGCGAAATCCTCACTGCCCGGACCGCGCTCGCCGCGGCGCTCATCATCGGATCGGTCGCGGTCGTGATCACGGGGCAGCAGGCGAATCAGAAAATTCCGCTTCTCTCGCGCCCGCAGTTGCACAAGCAAGGTGAAACCGGCTAATAGAGCGTGACGGAATGAAGCCGGAAGATGCCAAAGCGGTCGCCGCCCTCCAGGCCAACTGGCGCGCGGAACGGGAAACGGCCCTGGTTTATCGCGACCTCGCCGCCAACGAGGCCGACGAAAAGCGCCGTGCCATCCTCCTGCGGATGGCGGAAGCGGAGGAGCGTCACGCGGCGCGCTGGGAAAATAAACTGGAGGAGCTCGGCGCCGCGCCGCCGGTCTTAAAAAATGATTTCCGGCGGCGTTTCAACCGCTGGTGGAATCGCGCCGCGGGCGCGGACCTGGCCATTCGCCGGATGGAAGCGGCGGAAGATCGCGACCAGGAGCGCTACCAGGCGCAGCGCGCCGGCGCGCTCGGCGGGAGCGAGGACGAAAAGGAATTTCTGCGCCAGACCGCGCTCGAGGAAAAGGCCCACGCTCGCATTCTTAATACCATGAGCGCGCCCCCGCCCTCGTTAGGCCCGAAGGGTTTGCTTGACCAGATCTTGAAACGCGAGCGCTGGCACGGACGCGGCGGCGGTTGGGTGGCGGACGCGATTTACGGCGTCAACGACGGTCTCGGCGCGGTCTTCGGCATCGTTTCCGGCGTGGCTGGCGCGACCAATAACCAGCAGCATTACATCCTCGTCGCCGGCCTGGCCGGCATGATGGCTTCGGCTCTTTCCATGGGCGCCGGCGCCTATCTTGCGAACAAAAGCGAGCGCGAAATTTACGAGGCCGAGATCTCGCGCGAGAAAGCGGAGGTCGAAGAAAATCCCGAAGAGGAAATTGAAGAGATGGCGCTCTTTTACCAGCTTCAGGGATTCTCTGTGGAGGAATCGCAGCGCATGGCGGAGCGCCTCGCCGAGCAGCCCGAGCAGATGGTCCAGGCGATGGCACAGAGTGAGCTCGGATTATCCCAACACCATTTTCCCAATCAATGGACCTCGGCTTTTTCCGCAGCCCTTTCGACCGCGATCGGCGCTTTTATCCCGATCGTTCCATTCTTCTTCATGAGCGGGTTCCCCGCGGTGATTGCGGCCTTCGCCATCAGCATCCTGGCGCACTTCGCGGTCGGCGCGGTCAAATCGCTCATCACCATCCGCTCCTGGTGGGCGTCCGGTTTGGAAATGACGATCGTCGGTGTGATTGAAGCGGTCGTGACTTACAGCCTTGGCCTGGCCTTTGGCGCGCTCGGATGAACACTCGTTAGGCATGAACCTCCCGTCGCTCGCCGTCGTCGTTCCCGCTTTTAATGAAGCGCAGCGCCTGACCGACAATCTGCTCACCCTCCTCGGCTATTTGCAGACTTATCGCCCAACCGCGGAATTGATCGTAGTCGACGACGGATCGACGGACGGCACCGCACAGGTCGCCGAGCAACTTTTTGCCCGGCGGCCCGACGTGGCGGCGCGCGTCCTGCGCTTCGCGGAGAATCGCGGCAAAGGCCACGCCGTCCGCGCCGGCCTGCTCGCCACGCAGGCGCCGGTCGCGCTTTTCTCGGACGCCGATCTTTCGACCCCGATCACCGAACTGCCGAAGATCGTCGACCCGATCGAAAACGGGCAGGACGAGATTGTCTTTGGCTCCCGGGCACTGGATCGCAGCCTGATCGGGCACCGTCAGCCGTGGCGGCGCGAGCAGGGAGGGAAGGTCTTCAACGCGATCGTCCGGCTCACGACCGGTCTTCCGTTTTCCGACACGCAATGCGGTTTCAAGGCTTTCCGGATGGAAGCCGCGCGCCCGATCATCGAGCAGGGGGAGATCAACGGGTTCGGCTTCGACGTCGAGCTGCTCTTCCTCGCGCAACGGGCCGGGTTGCGCCTGCGGGAGGTGCCGGTGCGCTGGAATCATCATGAAGGCAGCAAGGTGCACATCGTGCGCGACAGCCTGCGCATGTTCTCCGAGGTGGTGAGCCTGCGCCGGCGGGTCGTCCGCGACGCGGCCCGCCCGACCTCTTCGCCGGAGATGTCGCCCTAACGAACCACACAAAGGCCCAAAAATCGTGAGAGTATTCTCAACCCAAATCGTTAGGCTGACGCTCCTCGTCCTCTGCGTGTCCGCGGGCCGCGCGCCCGCGCAGGAAATCCGCCGCGCCGTTCCGGTGAATCCGCCGGTCGCGGCGACGGCCCCGCCCGTCTCGACCCCGGCCCCGGCGACGCCCACGCCGCCGCGGCTCGTCCCCATCCCTCCGCCTAACGTCCCTGCGGTCCCCGCGTCGGTCAACGACACCGCGCATTTCCTCGCCGGCCTCCCGGTCTCGGAGGGCTCCCCGCTTGTTGCCCTCACTCAGGATCCCGCCTGGCAGCGGCACGCCGCTTTTTTCAACCAAGCCTGGACCAGGCTCGACGCGGGCCAGCTCGCTGGCCTCCGCACCTGGGAAGCCAGCTTCCTGCCCGATGCCACCCAGCCGCTCCCGGTCGTCTTCTACATGTTTAGCGGGCCGGACCTCCTCTATGCCGAACAATTTTTCCCGAACGCCCGCACCTACGTCCTCGCCGGCACCGAGCCGATCGGCCCGTTGCCCGATATCCTGCGCTACGCCGGTCCCTCACTCGGCCCCGCCCTGCAAAATCTCGATAAATCCCTTAACAGCGTCCTCAATTTTTCTTTCTTCATCACCAAGGAGATGAAGACCGACCTGCAACGCGAGGATCTCAAAGGCACCCTCCCGATCTTCTACGTCTTCCTCGCCCGTTCCGGCAAAAGCATCACCGACATTACCTTCATCACCCTCGACAAAAGCGGCCAGGCCCACATCAGCGGACCAGGCGAGAAAGCCAAAGGCCTTACGCCCGGCATCCGCATCACCTTTCGCGGCGCGCCGGATGCGGCGCCCCAGACTCTTTACTACTTCACCACCGACTTGTCCGACGACGGCATCCGATCCCAGCCTGGTTTCATAAAATTCTGCGAGGGGCACGGCGCCGGCTACAGCCTGTTGAAATCGGCTTCCTATCTCATGTTCGAAGGCGGCTTTGACGCGGTGCAAAAGTTTCTACTCAGCCACAGCAAAGTCATCGTGCAGGATGATTCCGGGATTCCGATCACCGACTTTGACGCCGCGAAATGGCAACTGCGTTTCTTCGGCGCTTACGCCGGCCCGATCGACGTCTTCAAACAGCATTTCCAGCCGCAACTGCAGGCGATCTATCAACGCATTCATCCGGGCCCGCTGGGTTTCGGGATTGGCTACCGCTGGAACTCGCGGCAATCGACCCTCATCGTCGCCGCGCGCAAAGGCGCCGCAGTATCGCCTCCGCAAGCCGAGCCGCCGTCTGAATCCCCACCGCCCGATTCCACGGCGCAATAGCCCGCGTCGCGCCCGCCCCAGACGGGAAGAGGAAGCGAGTCCAAAGCTCCCCGCGAATCTTCAACCCAATAAACCAACGAACTAAATCCCACCAAACCCGCTGCCGCGCTTGACTCTCTTCATAGGGGTTAGATGCGTTCACTTCGCTCGCAGAGACGGATACTCCCCTTCGATCTTCAACTGACGCCAATGGTTTCCCAGATCATGAAATCGTCCAGCGTTTGCCGGGTCTTATTCACGACAAATTCGACAACAATCGCGTCATCGACGAAGCCGAGAAACGGAATGCTGTCCGGAATCAAATCGAATGGATCGACCAGATAGTTGAGAGCCGCTACAATCCACAGCAGAGCATCATTCGAAACCTGCTTGTATTCCCCGCGCTCGTAGGCGCGGACCAGCCGCAGCATCGTTTGGAGATACGGCCAATTCTCCTTAAATCGCTCCCTGGGGAGCGAGGCGGCGTCTCTCGCGGCCTTTTCAAAAAGCGAGCGCAAACCGCCGGAACCGGCGAGGCGCAATTTCGCGTCGCCGAGCGCCCGAACAAACGCTTCGCTGCGCAGGGCTGGTTTCAGATAGGAACTGTGCTTTTCGGCGCTCGATTTCCTGTTCGCCTTTTTCATCTGACGCTATGAAAGCACCTCGATGCGCCAATGAGAAGCCAATTCGGTGGTGGTACAGTTGTACCACCACCGCCAATTTGCACCAGAAGCGACTTACTTGCGACTCAGGTTTGTCCAATTCCAGGTAGGCTTACAAGCCTTCCACGAGGAAGCCGTGTATCACATTGCCGCCGTCAATATACTCTCCCGTGATTGCTCTCAGGTCGTTGTTGTCCAAGGGAATGGTGCCCTGGCCGGCGCCTGTGCCCGTACCCTGGACATCGAACAAGCTGAAGCCCCCTTGCGTATCGCGCAGGAAGCCGTGATTCACGAAGTTTCCGTCGATGTACTGTCCCGTGATCGCCCCCAGGGGGGTGTTGCTTTCAGGGAGGGTGCCCTGGCCTGCCCCTGTGCCCGCACTCGGAACATCGAACGTGCTGAAGGCGCCCGGATTAGACCGGACGAAGCCGTGAAGCACACCGCTTGCGTCGACGTAGACTCCTTCGATCTCTCCGAACGGAGTGAGGCCTACGCCGAATGTGCCCTGGCCTGCCGTTGTGCCCGCGCCCGGGGCATCGAACGTCGTGATCGTACCCTGGTGAGCGCGCAGAAAGCCGTGACCCACACCGCTGGCGTCAACGTAGAATCCCGTGATGTCACCCAGGTCATCGATAGCATTGGGATTGGTGAATACGGAGCCCGTGGGATCGAACTCGGTGATCGTGCCGCCAGGAGCGCGCACGAAGCCGTGCTGTACTGAGCTTGCGTCCACGTAGAATCCAGTGATCCCGCCTGTCAGGTTGATGCCCATTGGAGTGAATTCAGAGGGGAAAGTCCCCTGGGGAAACGGTCCTGTGCCCGCGTCCGGAGCATCGATCTGGGTGAACGTGCCGTTAGGAGCGCGAACGTAGCCGTGACATCGTCCGCTATTGTCGGTGTAAAATCCCGTGATCTCCCCAAATAGGTTGATGGCGTAAGCACGCGTGCCCTGGCCGTTCCCGATGGTTCCACAGGATGTTGAACAAGTGCCCGCGGCCGGGTCGTCGATGATGGTAAAGGTCCCGTCAAGAGCGCGCACAAAGCCGTGCCGGGCAGAGTTGGCGTCCCGGGTGAATCCCGTTATCGCCCCGAAAAGGTTAATGCCACTAGGGAAGGTGCCCAGACCTGCCTGTGTGCCCGCGCCCGGCGCATCGAACGTGGTGATGGTCGTCTTCTTTCCGCCAGCATTCACGGAAAGGCCCAGCCCCAACGTGCAGAGGACCAGGCAAAGCGCCATTCGTAGACGCGGGTCAACGTTCGACGCCCAAACAGATTTAAGGATTTTGGTAGGAGTGTTGGTTTTCATAGGATTTGTTGTGATGGACATTGTTTTGACTGAACATTGCGTTCATTGGAAAGAGGCTGGCAATAACCAGATCGCGCTAAAAAGGCTGACCAGTTTCGCTTGTCGCGGGAACCAAGGGCTTTGAGCTACGCAGCACCGGAGAATTGTGCAGCTTCTCATCTTGAGAAAGCATTCTCTGGATGCGAAAGTCGCGTCGTGAAAATGACTGGCGCGATCTACGGGCGCACGGTCTCATCGGTCCCAAAGCAGCGTCGGCGCCGTTTAGTCATGTCGTTCGAAATGGTGCGGCTGGATCGCGTGTCGTCCGAGCCGCTTTACCAACAACTGTATCGTCAAATACGAGAAGAACTTGAGAGCGGCAGTTTTGATTCAAGCGCTTCCCGTGTGCCTTCCTCACGAGTTCTCGGCGCAACTCTCGGGATTTCGAGACCGACCGTAAACCAGGCGTTCTCAAAGCTGCTTGAAGAGGGCTATCTTCAAGCCCGGAAACGGTCTGGTATCTTTGTCGCCGATCATTTACCTGCAACTTTTCTGAAGGCTGCCAGGCCAGCGACGACCGCGCGCACCGAGCATTCCCCGCGTGTCGCCCGACGAGTGACCAGAATGACTGATTTTCGCACGGGCCGACAACTCGATGTCGGCGTTGCCGGCCCGCCGAGCGTCACATTCGTCGCGGGGTTGCCGGCCGTGGATGAATTCCCGATTGCCGTTTGGGAACGATTGCGCGACCAGGTTTTGGCAAAAAAGGGAGCGCACCTATTGCGTTATGCGTCGAGCCGTGGCGAGATCGAACTTCGGAAGGCAATCGCTGCTTACTTGTGCGACTTCCGGGGCGCCAATTGTCATCCCGACCAAATCGTAGTCGTGGGCGGCATGCAGCAGGCGATGCTGGCGTGCGCGCTCGCGTTAATCAATGAGGGTGAAGTGGCATGGATCGAAGATCCCGGCTTCCATCAGGCACGAAATGTCTTCGCTTTTGTCGGGGCCAAAATGGTCCCGCGCCCAATCGATCGCGAGGGGATGGTAATCGGGAAGTGCTCACGGCAAAATTCTCCCGGACTCATTCTCGTCACGCCGTCGCACCAGTTTCCCTTCGGTGTGACGATGAGCCTTAAGCGACGGAAAGCTCTAATCGACTTCGCGGAGTCGCGCGACGGCTACATCCTGGAGGATGATTATAATTCCGAGTTTCGTTTCGATGGGCCGCCACTGCCATGCCTTCAAGGTTTGGACCATGCCGGCCGGGTGATTTATGCCGGCACGATGAGCAAGATCCTTTACCCATCGCTGCGCCTCGGTTTTCTGGTCGCACCGCCACAACTTGTCGACACCCTCGTCAAGGTGCGCGCTGTCATGGACCAGCACTCCCCAGCGATTGATCAAGCTACCCTGGCGCGTTTCATCACCGAGGGATTTTTCCTCAGCCATGTGAAACGGATCCGCGAACTCTATGCCCAGCGACGCGTATTCTTTATCGAACAATTCCAAAAATGGCTGGGCGACTATTTCGATCTGGAAGTAACGCCAGCCGGTTTGCACTTCATCGC
>DATMNS010000114.1:0-10882 GCA_035568735.1 Chthoniobacterales bacterium
CTCGTCGCACTCTGCGCAATCGTAGCGTTATTACCAATCTTCGTTCGCTCACCAAACGGCAGGCGACAGGTGGTGGGAAGCCGGAGGAGAACCGCGCGCTCGTCTCCGCGCTCGATAAAGCGGCGAAACGCGGGATTATTCACAAAAACGTGGCCAATCGCCGCAAGGCCCGGCTGAATAAAGCCGCCGCGAAGGGTTCGGCCTCCCCCTCGTAATCGTACTCTTGCTCGTGATCGACTTCACCGGCGATCGCTTACGATCGCGAGCGTGAGCAGGGGCACGGGAAAAGAAACCCGATTGCATCTCGTCCAGAACAGTTGAGTTTCGCCGATGATTTCTGCGCTTTTTCTTGTCTTTCTCGCGGTCCTTTATCGCATCGCCACAGCCATCATCGTGCAGGGCGGCGGGAGCGCATGGCTTTCGAATTTCGCGCCACTCGCAGCGATCGCTCTTTGTGGCGCGATCTATTTCCCGAGGAAATACAAGTTCACCGTCCCCTTCGCGGCGCTGCTCGTTTCGGACGTCGTCCTCGATTTTTATTATGGGGCTTCCCTCTTTGATCCTCTGATCTTCTGCCGCTACTTTGCCTTCGCGCTGGTCGGGTTGCTCGGGCTGGCCATCAGCCGGCGCGCTTCGCTCAAGACCATCATCCCGGCCTCGCTCGTCGGGTCCGCTCTTTTTTACGCGATCACGAACGCGTTTTCCTGGTTGACCGATCCCGGCTATGTAAAAAATTTCTCCGGGTTGATCCAGGCGCTGACCGTCGGTCTCCCACAGTATGGCGCGACGCCGACATGGATGTTTTTCCGCAACTCGCTCGTGAGCGATTTGTTGTTCACGCTCCTCTTTGTCGCTTGCATGAGCTTCAGCCGGCGCCCTGCCGCGCGGCCCGCGGGCGCCGCCCGTCCCCTGCCTAACTAATTCAAATGCCGGCGCCGGAGCAACGCGACGAAGTCGAGATGCTCGCGACGATGCTGCTGATCCGCCGCTTCGAAGAGCGCGCGAGTCAGCAATATCAGGCGCAGAAAATCGGCGGCTTCTGCCATCTCTACATTGGCCAGGAAGCGGTCGTGACCGGCGCGGTCGCGGCCACCCGGCCCGACGATTACCTCATCACCGCCTATCGCGATCATGCCCATGCCCTGGCCCGCGGGACGAGCGCGGACGCCTGCATGGCGGAGCTCTTTGGCAAGGCGACCGGCTGTTCGCGCGGGCTCGGCGGCTCGATGCACTATTTTGACAAGGCCAATCACATGTATGGCGGTCACGCCATCGTCGGTGCGCATGTCCCGCTCGCGGCCGGAATGGCGTTCGCGGCGAAATACCGCAAGGAAGACCGGGTCACGCTCTGCTTTTTTGGCGACGGCGCGATCAACCAGGGCGGTTTTCACGAGGCGCTCAATCTCGCGGGCCTTTTCAAGCTGCCGGTCATCTTCATTTGCGAAAACAACTTCTTTGCCATGGGGACATCGGTGAAACGCTCGACCTCGCTCCAGCACATCGTCGATCGCGCCGAGGGCTACGACATGCAGGCCGAGATTGTGGACGGGATGAACTTTCGCGAGGTGCGCGACAAGCTGGGGGAAATCATCGCATCGATCCGGAAAGAACCGCACCCGGCCTTTGTCGAGGCGCGCACGTATCGTTATCGCGGCCATTCGATGTCTGATCCGGCCAGTTATCGGACGAAGGAAGAACTGGAGAAATACCGGCTCGACGATCCGATCACGCGTCTGCGCGCGCAGCTCACCCGTGAAGGAAAACTGACGAACGAGCAGTTCGACAAGATGGACAAAAAGGCGAAGGAGCAGGCGCTGGCGAGCGTGAAGTTCGCCGGGGAAAGCGCGGAGCCGCCGCTGGACAAACTCTACGACTACACTTACGCGGACGCTGTCGAGGCGGGCGTGTCGCCGGCAAGAAAAGCGTCGTCCGGAAGAAAACGGTGAGAGAGATCACCTACCGCCAGGCGTTGAACGAAGCGCTTGCCGAGGAAATCGCGCGCGATCCAAACGTCTTTCTGATGGGCGAGGAAGTGGCCGAGTACAACGGCGCCTACAAAGTGAGCCAGGGCTTGCTCGATCGTTTCGGTGCCGAACGCATCATCGACACACCGATCAGCGAAAACGGTTTTGCCGGCCTCGGGATCGGCGCGGCGATGGTTGGCCTCCGGCCGATCGTCGAGTTCATGACTTTTAGCTTTTCGTTAGTCGCGTTTGACCAGATCGTGAACAACGCGCCGAACATGCTCACCATGTCGGGCGGTCAGTTTAACATCCCGATCACATTTCGCGGACCGAACGGCCCGGCGCATCAACTCGGTGCGACCCATTCTCACGCCACCGAATGTTTTTATGCCAACGTGCCGGGCTTGAAAATCTGCACGCCCGCCACGCCGCGCGACGCGAAAGGTCTGCTCAAAACGGCCGTGCGCGACAACAATCCGGTCCTCGTCCTGGAGTGCGAGCTTTTTTACAGCCACAAGGGAATGGTGGAAGACGACGGTGTCGATCTTTTGGTTCCGCTAGGCGAAGCGGAAATCAAACGCGCGGGGAGCGACGTCACGATCATCTGTTACGCGCAGACCGTGCCGATGGCGCTGGCCGCGGCCGAGACGCTGGCGGGCGAGAAAATCAACGCCGAGGTGCTTGATTTGCGCTCGATCAAGCCGCTCGATCTCCCCGCGATCCTGCAATCTGTCGCGAAAACCCATCGGGTCGTGATTGCGGAACAGGACCGTCCGTTCTGTGGCGTCGGCGCGGAAATCACCTATCGGATTCAGAAGGAAATATTCGACGAGCTCGATGCGCCGATCATGCGCGTCGCGCAGGAAGACGTGCCGATGCCCTACAACGAGCGTCTCGAGCAGGCCGTGCTCCCGAACGCGGCGAAAATCGTCGCCGCAGTCGAAAAGATTTGTTAGCCGTTCTGTCACGCGTCACCCGCCACTTCCCATATGCCTGAAATCCAAATGCCGAAGCTGAGCGACACCATGACTGAGGGGACCTTGGTGAGCTGGAAGAAGAAAATCGGAGAACAGGTGACGGCCGGCGAAGTGCTGGCCGAGATCGAAACCGACAAGGCGACGATGGAATGGGAAGCGACCGATGACGGTGTGTTACAGGAGATTTTCGTCCCGGAAGGCGGGAAGGCGAACGTAGGCGAACGCATCGCTTTCATCGGCGACGGCAACGAAACCGCGCCGGAGGCTGAGAAACCCGCCCCGGCGCCGGGAAAAGGGCCGGACAAGAAGCCGGCCGCGGAAACCAAGGCGAAGCCGGTCGAGGCGGGCGTGCCGCCCGCTCCCGAACAACCGGTCGGGCGGATCAAAGCCTCCCCCCTCGCACGCAAGATCGCGGAGGAAAAGAACGTTGACCTAACGATCATCAAAGGAACCGGTCCCGGCGCGCGCATCCTCGAAAAAGATGTGGAGGCGATGGTGTTGGCCGCCGGGAGACCTTCGAAAACGAAAACTGCCGCGCCGCCGATCAGTCCGGGAGAATCGGCGCGCATCAGTCTCACGGGGATGCGTAGAATTATCGCCGAGCGCCTGGTTGAGAGCAAAGGACCGGTCCCGCATTTCTACCTTAACATCGAGATCGACGCCGACGCGCTCATGCGGGTCCGGGCCGAACTGAAGTCTGCCGGCGACGACGATGACGCGACGAAAATTACGGTTAACGATTTCATCTTGAAGGGCGCAGTTGTAGCCGCCTTGCGCGAGCCGAAAGTGAACGCCGCCTTTGATGGCGATGCCGTCATCCATTACGGCGACATCAACCTCGCGGTCGCGGTCGCGATCGACGAAGGCCTTGTCACGCCGGTCATTCGCGCGGCGCAAGACAAGTCGCTCCGCGAGATCAGCGCCGTAGTCAAGGATTTCGCCCATCGCGCGCGCAACAAGCGGATGAAGCCGGAGGAATTCCAAGGCGGCACCCTGACTGTCTCAAACCTCGGGAGCTACGGGATCGATGATTTTCTTGCGATCATCAACCCGCCGCAGGCGGTCATCCTTGCGATCGGCGCGATCGTGCGCAAACCGGTGGTGAACGAAGCGGGCGCGATCGTGCCTGGCTACCGGATGAGCATCGGGATGAGCTGCGACCATCGGGTGGTCGATGGCGCGATCGGGGCCGAGTATCTGAAGGCGCTCCGGCACGTCCTCGAAAATCCGTCGCTTCTTTTGCTTTAGCGTTCTTCCCTTGCGCCGCGCGGTTGCGTTCCCAAATTGACCGGCGAACTTGTTAGGCGCAGATGAGTTCGCCACGGGATACGCCACCGCCTAACGAGAAGAAACTTCGCGTCGTTTCGTTTGCGATCCATGCGACCCGCGGGTTGTTGCGCGACCAGAGCGCGCGGCGCTGGACCATGTTTGGGCTGGTCTGCGCCGCGCTCGTGCTGCTTTCTTGCGGGGCGACTTTTCTCGGGCCGGTGCTCGATCCCCGCTCCCGGCCGGGCTGGTTTATTTTTTACTGGTTCGTCTGCGCGTGGATCACCGCGTCGGCCGCCCTCCTGGCGGTTTTTGATCTCCTCCTGGTGCGCGCGCGGGCCCGCGCGGTGAAGCGGGCGCTGGAGGAGCAGATTTCGGCGCCGCCCAAAGCCAGCAATGCAGACTAACGAATTCGCGCGCGGCGCCGCGCTCCCGCCCACGGGCTGGAAACGGCGCGAACAAATGGAGGCGGATGAGCGGCGGACGCTCGCGCCCTTTGCCCAAAAATCGGGCGACTCGCGCGGCCGGCATTTTCCCGAGGAGCGTCATCTTTACCGGACGGAATTTCAGCGCGACCGCGCCCGGGTGATTCATTCGCGCGCTTTTCGCCGGCTCGAATACAAGACGCAGGTTTTTCTGAACGGGACAGCGGATCATTTGCGGACGCGCCTGACGCATACTTTCGAAGTGGCGTCGGTCAGCCGCACGCTCGCGCGCGCGCTCGCCTTGAACGAAGATCTCACGGAAGCGATTGCCCTGGCGCACGATCTGGGGCATGCGCCCTTCGGACATTCGGGCGAGGAGATGCTGGCCGAATGCATGCGCGAGCATGGCGGGTTCGAGCATAACCGGCAGAGCTTGCGCGTGGTCGAGTTGCTCGAGACGGCGTACCCGGCGTTTCCGGGGTTGAACCTGACTTACGAGGTGCTCGAGGGTTTGCGGAAGCATGACGAGGGCGCAGCCCCGTCACTCGAAGCACAGATTGCGAATCTGGCGGACGAGATCACTTATTACAGTCACGATCTGGATGACGCGCTCGACTTTGCCATTCTCGACAGCGATCAGCTCGACGAGAGCGCGATCTGGCAAAGGAGCCACGAGCGGGTGGCGACGCGAAGTCCCGGTTTGTTAGGCACGGAGCTGCACAAGAATATTATCCGCGACATCATCGACTTGCAGGTGCGCGATGTGGTGGCGACGAGCGCGACGGCGATCGCGGCGGCCGGACCGACGAGCGTGGAGGAGGTGCGGGGACGAAAAGAGCCGCTGATTCGCTACAGCGACGAACAGGGTGTCGCGAATCGCGACCTGCGGCGCTTTCTTTACGAGAACGTTTATTATCATCCGCGGGTGGCGGAGGTGAACCGGCGCGCCTGCGAGATGCTGCGAGCGGTCTTTGTGGCCTTCGTGCGCGAGCCGGAACGATTGGGAGATGCCGCCACCCGGCGAATCGAAGGCGAAGGGCTGCATCGGACAGTGTGCGATTATATTGCGGGAATGACCGATCGCTATTTGCTGGAGGAGCATGCGCGGCTGGCGAGGGGATGACGAAATCGGGGCTCGTTAGGGGACGCCGCCGTTCTCTTCGCGCAGAAATTGGATGAGCAGGCGCAGGCGCTGGTTGAGGTCCAGTTCCTCAAGCAATTGTTGCCGGCGCGCGGAATCGTTGATGAACGTCGAGGCGATCAAATCGGCGAGCATTTCCGGATCTGACAGCTCGCTGAGATAGCGATCGATCTTTTCCGGCAATTCGCGACCGCTCTCTTTAAGGTGGGCGTAGAACTCCAGGACCTTGGCGGCGAGGGCGTCGGTTTCGACGCTTGGTTTAGTGCGCGTCTTGAGCGCCTCGATCCGCGCGATCGGGAAGGGGACTTCCTGTTCGAACTCGCTGAACTTCACCCGCCGAATGCCTTGCAGGATCAGGTCGGATGTTCCATCGCTCCGCCCGACGCAGGCGCGAATCAGCCCGACGGTGCTCACCGGGAAGAAGTCAGCGCTGGTCCGCCATTGTTCCCGCTCCGGTCGCACGAGGGCGACGCAAAGCATCCGGTCATCCTGCAAAGCGTGTTCGAGCATGTCGCGAAAGCGCGGCTCAAAGATGTGGAGCGGGAGCAGGGCGTTGGGAAAGAGGAGCACGCCGGTGAGGGGCATGACCGGGACGGTGGCGGGCAGTTCGACTGTTTCGGACATCAGGAGCGCGTGATTCTACCTAATTATACGCGCGCCGGTCGCGTCGGAGTTGGCGCAGCGAAGGCTGGCCTGAGATGTTTGCTTCGCCGAGCGAGACATAGATGAGGACTGAACCGAGCCGCGCCAGCTGCCGGCGGGAGGCGAGGCCGAGTTTTCCGATCCCCATCGCGGCCATCGGCAGAGGCGTGCGGGTTGTCTCGAAGAAGGAGATGAGCCGCGCCAGCTGGGCCGGCGTGTCGGTGCGGGTGGCAACTTTGAAAATCGCGGGCCTCGCCGCGGCGGCTAATTTTGCCTGGCGGCGCAGTTCGTTGGGCGGCGGTGTGTCGCGGAGGTCGTGGCGGGAAATAATGAGGCCGATTCGACGGCGGCGCATTTGGGCGATCAGCGCCTTCATTTGCCGGAGGGAGCGGAACTCCAGATCGACGAAGGCGGCGGACCCGAGAAAGCGAAGGAGCAGGGCGCGCCGCGCGGCGAGATTGAGATTGCCGCAGCCTCCCTCCGCCGGATGACGCGCGGTGAGAATGAGCGGAGCGCGCAACTTCGGGAGCACGCGCGCCACTTCTCCTAACGACTGGTAAAGCGCGTCGAGACGGAGTTCGAAAAGATCGGGCGGGTGGCGCAATCGCGCCGCTCGGGCAAGCGCCGCCGGTGAGGCGATGACACCCACTACTCGGCTGACCGAAGCGCGGTTTGTGACCGATCTTTTGTTGAACATATATTGTCTTCGGGCGCACAACTTGCGATGCCATCCGACGCCCCGAAAGCGAATTCATAACATGCTCGCCCGCCAACAGGAATTAAGCACCCAGTTCCAGCAGCTCCTCGACGCGTTCCTGCTGGCCGGCGCGCTTTTCGCCGCGCACGCGCTCCGTTTTTACGGCACGACATGGCTCGACCTTCCCTACTCGATCGATCCCTTTCGGAACTATCAATGGCTCCTGGTCGTGATCATGCCGTTCGGTCCGATCATTCTCGATCTGCAGGGATTTTATCTCGCCCCGCTCAACAAGACGCTCTGGCAATCGTTCGTCCAGGTAGCGCGCACGATGATTTATCTCAGTATCCTGGTCAGCGGGTGCGTTATTTTTCTGCGCCTGCCGTTGACCAGTCGCGCGGTCCCGCTGCTCTTCATCCTGCTCGCGACCGCGATGCTCCTGATGAAGCAGAGGCTCATCGTTAGGCGAATCCGGCGCCGGGCCGAACGGGGAGAGGTGCGCGAGCGGGTCTTGCTCGCCGGGGTGCCGCAGGACATCGCTGCGCTCGAGCAGTCTCTTACCCCCGAGGAAACCATGGTACTGCAGGTGGCCGAACGGATCGATATCGAGAAACAACCCATCTCCGACCTGGTGGAAGCGATGCATCGACACACGGTCTCGCGGGTTATTTTTGCCGCCGGTCATGGCCAGCTCAATCGGGTGGAACAGGCGATCGGCGCCTGCGAAGTGGAGGGCGTCCCCGCCTGGTTGGTGGCCAATTTTATCCAGACGGCGATCGCCAAGCCGGACTTCGACGCCTTTGGCGGCCGGCCCATGCTGGTCTTTCGCTCGACGCCGGATGTGTCGTGGGCGTTTCGGCTCAAGGGCTTGATCGATCGTGTCGGCGCACTCCTTGGTCTCATCGTGCTGGCGGTTCCGATGCTGATCGTCGCGCTCGGGATTCGCCTCACTTCGAAGGGTCCAATTATTTTCAAGCAGGAGCGCGCAGGGAAAAACGGCAAGCCTTTCGTCATGTACAAATTTCGCTCGATGTCGAGCGACGCCGAGATGCGGCGGGCGGAATTGCTGCCTTTCAATCAGATGCGCGGGCCAGTCTTCAAGGTCGCGGACGATCCGCGGATCACGTCGCTTGGCCGTTGGTTGCGGCGCACGAGCATGGATGAAGTGCCGCAACTCTTGAACGTCCTGAAGGGAAACATGAGTCTGGTCGGTCCGCGGCCCTTGCCACTTTACGAGGTGGAGAAATTTGAGAACACGGCGCAGCGGCGGCGGCTCAGTGTGAAGCCCGGGCTCACCTGTCTCTGGCAGATCAGTGGCCGCAACCAGGTAATGGATTTCAGCGACTGGGTGAAGCTTGATCTCGAGTACATCGACCGCTGGTCGTTAGGCCTGGATTTTAAAATCCTGTGCCGCACGATCCCGGCCGTGCTCTTCGGGCTGGGCGCAAAGTAGCTGGGGACGCCGCCCTCTTCGGAGGCGCGGTGTCGGAGATCCCTGGGCAAAGACTTCTCGCTTGCAACGCTTTCTCAGGCACTGCGCGGAGCGAAGCGTCTACAAGATCCTCCGCGGCAGCATGCGCTCGACGTATTTGGCGAGGAGGTCGAACTCGAGATTGACGAGATCGCCGGCCTGCAGGGTTTCGAAATTTGTCTGCCGCCGGGTGTGGGGAATGATCCAAACGGCGAAGCTCGCCGGGAGAAGCTCTGCAATCGTTAGGCTGACGCCGTTGAGCGCGATCGAGCCCTTGAAGGCGGCGTAGTGGGCGAACTCGCCGGGCAATTCCACTTCGAGCCGATAATCGACGCCGTGCGGCGCGAAGCTGAGAGCCCGCGCCGCGCAGTCGCTGTGGCCCTGGACAAAATGTCCGCCCAGACGCCCGTCGGCCGCGAGAGCGCGCTCCAGGTTTACCGGGCTCGCGGGGCGGAGCGTGCGTAGATTGGTTCGTGCGAGCGTTTCTTCGAGCAGGTCGAAGGTCAGATTACCCGCGCGAATCGCGGTCGCCGTGAGGCAGCAACCATTCACGGAGACGCTGTCGCCCACGCGCAGGCCCGGGGCGATCAACGGTGCGGCGAGTTGCAATTGCGTGCCCCGTTCGGTGGCGCGAAGCCAGCGCACGCTGCCCACTTCTTCGATTAATCCAGTAAACATATTGCATCCGCAGATTAAGCGGATTTTCGCAGATTGAATGGAGAGATTTTTGCCCACGTGCCGGTCGGTGCAGGATCAGCCGAACTCAGTTTGTCTCCCAGAAGCGAACCGGATTGATCCGGACTGGAAAGAAGGAACGGCGCATCTCTGGTGTCGCGCCGGAACCTTGTCGGGCGCGACCGTTGCTTTCCTGCGCACCACGCAGGTGGTCATCAATTCGCTGGGAGCGGGCCTGACGGCCGGCTTCCTCGCCAAGAAAATTCTTCTCGCTGGCGCTAAAATTGCTCAAATTGCTCGTTAGGATGAAGCAGGTGGAACGACTTTCCGGCGGCGCGGCCAGCAGAATGCGACACGCGGTGGGCGGAACCCGTTCAAAAATATTTTAAAAAAAATGAAAAAAACGCTTGTCAGGGCTGAAATTCTTCTTTAATCCTCACCACCAAACCTAACCAAACCTAACCAAACCCAATGGAGAAACCAATGATAAAGAACCTAACAAAAACGATCGGAGTGCTTCGTGCGGCCCTCGTGGCTGGCGTCGGATTTCCTTTTCTGATGGGCGCAAGTCTGTATGCACAGGCGCCTGCAACAACTGCGCCCGCAGGCGGCGAGGCCACCACCGAGCGCATCACCGTCACCGGTTCGTTAATTCCGACAGCCGAGGAAGTGACGGCATCGCCGCTGGATACTCTGAATACCTCGGACATCGCTGTCTCTGGCGGGACGGCCGATGTTTTGACCATCCTGCAAAAGCGCAACCCCGACTTCGTCGGCGGCGGCAACCTTGGCGGCTCGAACGCCAACATTGCCAGCGGCGCGACGCAGGGCGGATCCATCATTTCGCTGCGTGGCTTGCCGACGCTGGTCTTGTTGGAGGGCCGGCGCATCGCAGACTCGGCGGCGATCTCTGCGGGTGGATTCCAATTCACCGACGTCAGTCTCTTCCCGACTTCACTCATCAGCAGAATTGAAGTCCTGAAGGACGGTGCTTCCGCCGAATACGGATCAGAGGCGGTCGGCGGCGTCGTCAATATCTTCCTGAAAAAAGATTTTGAGGGAGTCGAAATTGGGGCGCGTTACGGCTTCAGCGTCTCGAGTGCCGTGGCGGAGCGCAAAGCCTACGCCATTGCGGGCGTCGGGAACGACACGACGCACGTGACGGCCGGCTTCCAGTATTATGAAATCGATCCGCTCTTCAATCGTGAGCGGGGGTATTCGCGGCCCTTCGTTGGCGGCACGACGACCTTCCCCGGTGGCGGCCGAGACGAAGCAGGTGGCGCCACTAATTTCTACATCCTGAAATCGAATCTCAATTCGCCCTTTGACGCACCGGGTGTGACGCCGGGAGGGGTTATTGTTGGTTCAAATACGGGTGCCTATTCACAGATTCCGCAGGCGTATAACAACGTTCCGTTCACTACCGCAAACCCGGGTTTTATACCGGGCGGTTTCCTCGGCTTCGACTTGTCGAAGCTACCGACCAGCACAATTGATATTTCCAATACGAACGCCTACGCTTCGTTTACGCACCAGATTTTCGGAAAGCAATTGGAGATTTTCGGAGATTTCCTCTACGCGCATAACCACAACGAGAGCTTTTTAAATGGCCAGCCGCTGAACA
>DATMNS010000115.1:0-4774 GCA_035568735.1 Chthoniobacterales bacterium
GCCGGCGATGTTGTCCGCCACGTTATTCAGCGTCGCCGGATCCTGGATGACGCCTCCGCCTTCCAGCATGCGCTCGGTGATTTTCTTCATCCAGAGCGACCCTTCGCGACACGGGGTGCACTGGCCGCAACTCTCGTGCGCGTAGAATTCATTGACGTTGTTCAGCGCCCAGACCATGTCGCGCGAATCATCCAGCACGATGACGCCGCCGGAGCCCGCCATCGAGCCGACCCCGGCCAGAGTATCGAAATCCATCGGAATTTCATCGAACGAAATTTCGCGGTCCTTTAGTTTGAAGGTTTCGCCGGCGCGCAAGACTTTCGCCGAGCTGCCGCCGGGAATGACCGCCTTCACCTTGCGCCCCTCTTTCGGTCCGCCCGCCATTTCGTTGATTAACTGCCCCATGGTGACGGCGCCGACCTCAATCTCAAAGTAGCCCGGCCGAACGACATCGCCGCTGACGCAAACGATGCGCGTGCCGGTGTTGTTCGGCCGGCCGAGCATGGCGTATTGCGCGCCGCCCATCGCGATGATGTGTTTCACGTGGCAGAGCGTCTCGACGTTGTTCACGATCGTCGGGCACAGGTAAAGACCGAGGACCGCGGGGAAATAGGGCGGCTTGATCCGCGGATAGGCTCGCTTGCCTTCGAGCGATTCGATCAGGCCCGTTTCTTCCCCGCAGATATACGCGCCCGCGCCGCGATGAATGTAAATCTCGACGTCGAAGCCGATGCCGAGCGCATTGCGCCCGAGGAAACCGTGGGCGCGGGCTTCTTCGATCGCGCGCGCGAGAGTTTTGGCGCCCTCGGGAAATTCGCCGCGGATGTAGATGTAAGCGGTGTGAACATTGAGCGCGAAACAACTGATCAGGATGCCCTCGAGCACCTGATGCGGGTCCTGATGAATGAGGTAGCGATCCTTGAAAGTCCCCGGCTCGGATTCGTCGGCGTTGCAGATAAGGTAGACCGGTTTTTTCTCGTCCGGCTTGATAAAGGCCCACTTCACCCCGCACGGAAAACCGGCGCCGCCGCGGCCGCGCAAGCCAGAGGTTTTCACTTCGTTCACGATCTCGGCGCGAGTCATTTTGACCGCGGCTTTGAGCTGCTCGTAACCGCCGTTTTGCAGATAACAACCGATGTCGGTGGTGTAGCCTTCGCGCCCGATGTTTTGAAAAACCAAACGGCGCTCGAGCGGATGGGGAGGCGGGGGTTGCGTGCCTGTTGACAGCGAACCGCCGAGCAGTTCCGGCGCGCTTTCTGGCGCGACGTTCTCGTAGAGGGCGTCGTCCACCATGCAAACCGGCGCGGTGCCGCAACTCGCGAGGCATTCGACGAACTCGATGCTGTATTGGCCATCGGGACTGACCGCGACCGGATTGGGCATCTCGGCGCCGTCACGCTCCCGATCGATTTTCGTCAGGCGAGCGAGGTTTTCCATCAGCGAATAAGCGCCCGCCATCGCGCAGCTCAGGGTCCGGCAAACGCGGAGATGCTTCCGCCCGGCCGGTGCCCGCCGGAGCATCGGGTAGAACGTGATGAGCTCAAAAATGTTGATCGGCTCGAGCCCCAGCTTGCGCGCGATCCAGTTCACCCCCGCGTCGCTGATGAATCCGAAATGTTCCTGCCACAAATGAAGCAGTGGCAAGGACGCGCTCCGTCGCTGCTCGGCCGGATAATGGCCGATCGTCTCGTCCATTTTCCGTTCCAGATCGGGCGGAACGTTTGTCGTCATCGTCGCCTCCACGGATGACGGCTACTCGTGCAGGTTGCTTTCCTTCGACGCCACCTCGTCGTTGAAGAAGACGATCGTGACCGATTCGTTTCCCTGCCGGTAAATGTAGGTGACCTTTTTTGTGATCAACAGGTCGGTGCTGTCGACGGAGGTGGGGAGGCCCAGAATCGATTCCACCTGTTTGCGGCTCATGCCTTTGGCGACTTCATCGACATTCGCGCGCGTCAGGCGTTGCCCGTGGCAGGCGTTAAGGGCGAAAACGGCGGCAAAGAACAGGACGAGGAGGCGAGATCGCAGGATGTTTTTCATCGATGTGAAGTTAGATAACGAATGACGAATGACGAGGCCCGAAGGAATGACCGATGACAAAGCTCGAGGATTTCGCTTCGTCATTCGGTTCCTGGTCATTGCTTCGGCACTCGTCATTGCAGCCGCAGACTGATCACGGTTCGCGCCCCAAATTAGTATCCTTGCTGTCGACCTCGTCGTTCTTGAACGTGATGATCGCGAACTTCTTGCCGTCCTCGTAACGGAAGGTCGTTTTCTTGAAGATGAGCATCTCCTTTGAATCGATCGAGGTCGGCGGACCGAGAATGGTTTCGACCTGCGCCTTCGACATTCCAAGGGTCACCTGGTCGTAGTTCGCGCTCGTCAGCTTCGAGCCGGAGAGAATATTGCGATCGCAGGCGCCTAACGACAGCAGTGCGAGCGCGGCAAAAACGAGTCCGAAGAGGTGGGTTTTATTCTTCATCTTTGAAGCATTTCATCTGTCGCATTCCCCCATGACGAAGTCCAGACTGCCGAGGATTGCGACCACGTCGCTCATCATGCTGCCGGGAAGGAGTTCGGGCAGAATGCTCAGGTTAACGAAAGACGGGGCGCGAATCTTCAATCGGTTTGGCACGCCGCCGCCTTTGCTGTGGATGTAAAAGCCCAGCTCGCCTTTCGGATTCTCCGCCGCGAAATAGACTTCGCCGGGGGGCGCGTCGAGCCCCTCGGTGACGACGATGAAGTGGTGAATCAGCTCCTCCATTTTCGTCATCACCTGCGACTTCGGCGGAAGCATGTTTTTCCAATCGACCACGTTGATCGGGCCGCCCGGCAGCTTCGCGATCACCTGGCGCAGGATGCGCACGCTCTGCCGCATTTCTTCGATCCGCACGAGATAGCGATCGTAGCAATCGCCCGCGCTCCCGATCGCGACCTCGAAGTCGTATTGGTCGTAATCCAAATACGGATGCTTGCGTCGCAGATCGTGCTCGACTCCGCTCCCGCGCAGGTTTGGGCCGGAGAGCGCGTAGGCGATCGCGCGTTCTCGCGGAATGACGCCGATGTCGCGGGTGCGATCGACGAAGATGCGATTGCGCGTCAGCAGACGGTCGATCTCGTCGAGTTGCGGAATGAAATCGTCCAGGAAGCGCTCGAGTTGCGGGATGAACGTCACCGGCAAATCACGAATCTGCCCGCCGACCCGGGTGTAGGAAGTGGTGAAGCGAGCTCCGGTCAGGAGCTCGAACAAATTGTAGAGCTTCTCGCGTTCGGTGAAGGTGTAGAGGAAAACCGTCATCGCGCCGAGATCGAGCGCCATCGCGCCGAGCCCGAGAAGGTGCGCGGAAAGGCGCGCCGTTTCGCAGCAGATAACGCGGATCGCCTTGCCGCGCGGCGGCAGTTCCCAGCCCATCAGCTTCTCGACCGCGAGCGCGTAGGCGACGTTGTTGGCCAGCGGCGCGAGATAATCCAGCCGGTCCGTGTAGGGGACAAACTGGTTGTATTGCATGTTCTCGGCGATCTTTTCGTCGCCGCGGTGCAGGTAACCGACATGCGGCGTCGCCTTTGTCACCAGTTCGCCATCCAGCTCCAGCTCGAGGCGCAAAACGCCATGAGTCGCCGGGTGCGACGGGCCCATGTTGAGCACCATTTTTTCCCCGAAATCATCGCCGGGCGTCGCCTCCGCCTGCGCCTGCAGGGTGCGGGCGAGGGGATCGGGCGCTTCGATTTCGCGGGTGCTTCCAGCCATACCAAATTGTCGTTACGCTCGCGACCGGCAATCAGCGCGCAAGCGCAAATTACCCCTTTCAACCGCAGGCACGCGGTCTGATATTCCGCCGCCGGTTCTCGGGGAAATTGCATGTCTAGCCAGCAAACGCAGAGGCCGGAGCTTTCTCGTTTCTCGAGGATCATGGCGGTGGCCCTGCCACTGCTTTGCCTCGCGACGCCATCGTTCTGGCTGATGACCACCGTCCCGCCGCTCTGGCGGGATGTCGATGCGTACATTCAAATTTCCTCGTCACCCGGTCCGAGCACGATCCTGCTCCATGGCCCGCTCTACTGCCAGTTGGCGCGCGTGCCTTTGTGGATCGGGCATCGGACAACGGGCGGGTCGATGGGATTCGCGGGTTTCATGAAGAATCCGCGCCTGACCGATGCCGGCATCTACCTTCTCCTGTCCATGCAACACGCCGGACTCTGGCTGGCGGCGTTTTATTTGCTCAGCGCTCTTACGGCATCGCTCCTGGTGCGGGTTGCGCTGGCGATTTTCTTCGCCAGTCATCCCATATTCTATGGGTTCGCCCATTGCGTCGAACCGGAAACGCTGAGCATGATCCTCATCCTGCTGCTGGTAGGAGTCGGGCTGAGAATGGTGGCGGCTTACCCGGTGGTCGAGGCCCGGTGGTGGTTGCTCGCCGGGTTTCTTCTTTGGTGCGGCATTCTTACGCGTCACATCAATGCCCTGCTCATCGGGCTCCTTCCCCTGACCTTCATCCTGCTCGCGTTTGGCCAATGGTGGCGCTCCTCGCGGACAGAGTTGCAAAAGGTTACCGACGCGCCTCGATTTGCAATTCGGCAGCAGTTGCGCGCTGCCGGCTGGTCGGTCGCGATCGGCGTTATCGCGCTCCTTCTGGCGAGCGGATACACCGACTTGCTTTGCCGGAAGGCTCACATTCTTCCCCGATCGGAAGCGGGCTTCACTTTCTTGTGGCGTCTCAACTTTCTGCCCACGCTGCCAACCGCCGCGCGCGACGCTCTGGTTGAAAGGATGGCG
>DATMNS010000116.1:0-2035 GCA_035568735.1 Chthoniobacterales bacterium
TGGCTTGCAGAGCAAGCGCGCTCTTCAGATCGGCAGGAGAAAGCGTGACGTGTGCGTTCAGAAGTCGAGGTCCACGTAAGTCCGCGACGCCGGCACGCCCGCCAGCCATTCGCTCAGCAGCGGACGGAACGACGGGCGGGACTTCACCCGCGCGTACCACGCCTTTGCTGCGTCGTCCTCGCTCCATGGCACGTCGCCCAGGTAATCGATCGCCGAAAGATGCGCTGCGGCGGCGAGATCCACGTCGGTCAGCCGGTCGCCGGCGAGATAGTTCCGCGTCCGCGCCAGCCAGCCGATATAGGTCAGATGATAGCGCACATTGACCTTCGCCGCGCGCATCACTTCCGCGGCCGGCGCGCCGCCGCCGTTCTCCTCGCTCATAAAGCGCTTGTAGATCCGCTCGGTGACCAGCGGATTGGAAGCTTCCTCGAAGAACTTGTCGTTGAACCACGACATCAGCCGGCGCACCTCGACGCGCTCCGCCATGGAAATCGGCAGCAGCCGCCGCTCGCCGACATCAAGGCCATGCGCTTCGTCGAGGTATTCCGCGATGACTCCGACACCCGGAACCGGGGGAAAACCCTCGGCGATCAGGACCGGCGTGGTGGCCGCGGGATTGAGCGCGAGATAGGCCTCGCGGCGCTCCCACACCCGTTCTTCCACCAGGCGCAGGTCGAGGCCGTATTCGCCGAGAACCAGGCGAATAAACCGCGAATGCGGGCAGAACGGATGATGGAACAGCGTGTACATGAAGTCCTTGGTAGGTGCGCGGCGCTTAAAAAAACATCAACCCGTCAAAGCGACGTCGGATTCGGGACACTAGCCAGCCAAACGAATGAGGCAACCTATGTTTGGCTTTTTTTTGCGATTGCAGCAAAACGGGGAATAGGCGAGAAGAGCGCGGATTTTAGCGTCAAAATGGACCACATCATGATGTCTGACACGTTGCGGGCGGTGATTCTCGGCATCATTGAGGGCGTCACCGAATTCCTGCCGGTTTCCTCGACCGGCCACTTGCTGCTGGCGCAACGCTTCTTCGGTCTCGGCGAGGGCAGTTTCTGGCAAAGTTTCGTGGTGCTGATCCAGCTCGGCGCGATCCTGGCCATCGTCGCGCTGTATTTCGTCAAATTGTGGAAGGTCGCGCTCGGGATGTTCTCCAATCCCGACGACCGCCGATTCGTTATCGGCGTGCTGGTGGCATTCCTGCCCGCGGTCGTCGTTGGGTTGATTGCCGGGAAATACATCAAGGAATTTCTCTTCAATCCGTGGGTGGTTTGCTTTTCGCTGATCGTCGGAGGCGCAATCCTGATGTGGGTCGATCAGCTCGACCTCAAGCCGCGTGAACACGATGCAACCAAGTTTCCGCTGCTGACGTATTTTTGGATCGGGGTGGCGCAATGCCTGGCCATGATCCCCGGCGTGTCGCGCTCCGGTGCCAGCATCGTGGCGGCGATGCTGCTAGGAGCCGACAAGCGCTCGGCGGCGGAGTTTTCCTTTTTCCTGGCGATCCCGACCATGGTCGGCGCGTTCGCCTATGATTTCTACAAGAACCGCGGCGAGATGACGATGGACCATCTCGGTATCGTCGCGATCGGATTCATGGTCTCGTTCATTACCGCGATGATCGTGGTGAAGACGTTCCTGAATTACGTCACCCGCCACGGCTTCACGTTTTTCGCCTGGTGGCGCGTGATCGTCGGCACGCTAGGCCTGATCGCGCTGGCGATGGGGAGATAGGAACAGGCTATCCTCGTCGTTGCGAAAGCAGGGGCCGAAAACCACAGATCCCCGTTGGCATGCCGCGCCACGGCGCCCCGCTAGCCCGGGACGACAGCTATTTAATCCAGCTACGCGCTCTTCTTCTGGAACTGTCCCGCGGCGCGGAAACGCCAGAGATATTGCGGGGCGATTGCTTCCAGCGAATCCGGCGTGATCCCGAGACCCTCCAGCGTCAATCCGGCAGCTTTTGCCGCGTCGGACACCACATTGTCCGACTGCAGCAGCTCGACCTGATCCGGCGTCAGCTTCAGCGGTC
>DATMNS010000117.1:0-5370 GCA_035568735.1 Chthoniobacterales bacterium
GGTCCATGCTTCGTGTGGTTGCACCACAGCCGCCCTGGCCAAAGACGTCGTCGCGCCTAACGAGTCCGGCGAGATCGTCGCCACCTTCAATATTGGCGACCGGAGCGGCGTACAGAAAAAGACCATTACGGTCATGACCGACGAGGCGGCGAGCCAGCCGACCATCCTCAGCCTAACGGCGACAATTCCGCAACTCCTGCATCTCGCGCCCACCTTCATTTTCTGGTCGGCGAACGACGTGCTCAGCCCGAAAACGATTACCGCCGAGGTGGGCGACTTTCCGGTTACCAAACTAAAGGTCACCTCGACCGACAAGTCGATCGCCACGGAAGTCGCATCCGGGCCCAAGGAAAAGACGTTCCGCATCATCGTGACGCCGACCGAAAGTGGCCGGCCAATCAACGCCGCGCTGAAAATCGAACCGGATTTCCCGAAGGAGGCGCCGAAATCGTTTTACGTTAATGTCCGGGTGGACAGCCGGGCGAAACCGGTGCCGAAATAATTTGTGCCCGTTTCGATAGTCCGACAGGTCCTTTTGCTGCTGGGACTGGCCTTTCTCCCGGCGATCGGGCAGGCGGTCTACTATCGGGGCGCGACCTCCTGGCAGCACCCACCGGTCGACTCCGCGCCCGTGAGCGTGGCGCAGGCCAAAGACTGGGGCGACGCCGCCCTCTGGATCGATGCGCGGGCGAAAGAGCAGTTCGATGGAGGACATGTGCCGGGAGCGATGCTCTTGAACGAAGACGATTGGAACACCCTCCTGCCGAAGGTGCTGGCGGTCTGGTCGCCCGGGCGAAAACTGGTCGTCTATTGCAGCCGGCAGACTTGCAACGCCAGTCATGAGGTGGCGGAGCGCCTCCGAAATGAAGCCGGCCTGAAGAATGTTTTTGTCCTGCAGGGCGGGTGGGAAGAATGGCAGAAAAACAATCCGTGACCAAAGACCGCGATCAGGTTCAACGCTCCAACTGGCGTCTCCTCGTTAGGCGGACACTCGCCGTGCTGGCGGGCGCGGTCTTTGTTTACGCGGGAATATTGAAGGCGCGCGATCCGGTGCAATTCGCGAGCGCAATCAACAATTACCAGATGATCCCCTGGTCGGTCGGGGTGCGGTTCGCCTTTTACCTGCCCTGGCTGGAAATCCTTTGCGGGCTCGCGCTCATCTTTCATCGGCTCGTGGCCGGGGCGCTCGCCATTACCATCGGGTTGATGCTCGTTTTTGTTGGCGCGACGCTCTGGGCCAGGGCGCACGGCATTGATGTCGCCTGCGGCTGTTTTGGCAGCGCGAGCAGCAACCTGACGCTGACCTGGCACCTGGTGCTCGATGGTTGCATTCTCACCGCCCTCATTTTCCTTTGGTTCGCGCACGAACGTCCCGTCCCCGTGGGTTGACCTTCGTTGGCGCCGGGGTCGCCCCCGGCTGCGGGCAGCCACCTCAGGGCAAAGCCCTAACGATCAGGGCACGGAGCTCGGCTGCCCCGCTGAGTTCCACTTCCTGGATTTCGAACGGCGCACTCACGCTCGCGCTGCCATTGCGGACGAGGACCGTGCTGCCGCGGGGTTCCAGCAGGACCGCGGCTACTTCAAAGCCCGCGGTCAGCTCGACGGTGAGCAAGGCGAATGGCGCGGTCAGCCGGACGCGCATCGACTTATTCGCCTGCGATGTGAGCCGAATATTCTGGTGTGCGTTTTCCGGTTGCAGACTCATGGCTCCGATCGCGAAGGAACTTCCGGCGGCGGGCAGTTGCGGGGGCTGCCGTGTCGGGATCAGCCGGACGGTCTCGACGTGGCCGTCGCGGAGGGTGATGGTGCCCAGGCGGAAGCCTGCCTCGAGGGGCACGCCATGGAGTTCTGTCCGTCCGGCCATTTGCACCGCGACGGTCGAGCTGACCGGCTGCAATCTCATCCCCTCCATCCGCAGCGATGGCGTGATTTGCAGCGAATCGACCTGGAGCGAAAACGTGACGCTTACCTCGGCCTGTCGCGCGGTCGGCGGCGGAGCTGGCGGCGTTGGCCACGCCGGCTGTTCGAGGATTTTGGATTTCGGCGCGTCGCTGGCAGGCGGTGGAACTTCCGCGGGCGGCGGGGGCTTGGGCGCGACTTCCGTGGCGCCTATTCCATGGCCGTTAGGCAAAGGCGTTGGCCGGGCTTCGGCTGGCGGTGCGGGAGGCGGCTTCGGCGCCGGCGTGGGAACGACGGAGGTGGGTTTGGGCGTCGCCTTCGGGCGCGGGGTCGAGGGCAGCGGACCTTTGGCGAGCAATTTCTCCACCGCGTTGATCAACTCGCCGGAGAGAAACGGCTTGGGAAGCGACGCGACCACATTCTCATAATCTTCCGCTGTCCTGTTCAACTCGGTCACATGGCCGGACATCATCAGGATCGGGATTTGCGCCGTCACCTCATTTTCGAGCATCGCGCGGCACACTTTGTCGCCGGTCATGTCGGTCAGGCAATAATCGAGCAGCACCAGGTCGGGTCGCGCCGTCTGCGCGAGTCTCAAACCTTCGGCCCCGGTCGGCGCCGTGATGATTTGGAAGGTTTGATCTGCGGTCGCGAGGACGTCGGCCACGAAAACGAGCAGCATCTCCGTGTCGTCGATCACGAGGATTTTCCGGCCGGTTTTGGCGACCGTCGCGCTTTGCGCGGCGGCGGCGCCAATCGACTTCCTCTCCTGCTCGGCCAGTTGGCGGACGAACGGCAGGAGCAGGGTCGGCCAGGCGACGTCGATCGTTCGTGGGCAGTCGCCGGTTAGTTCGGCCTCGCTCAGGGTCGCACCCTTCCAACGAAAAATATCCTCGAGCGCGTCCAGGCCCCTCGTTACCCCGGTGGCCGCATGGCGGATTTTGCCACCTTGAAAAAATATCTCACCGAGTTTGCCGTCTGCCGTCTCCAGACGGATAACGGCGGTGCTGAGGGCGAGACATTTCAATTGCACGATGTCGACCAAATGCAGGTCGCGCAGGGTGCCCCGGCAATGGGTCGAGGGCGGCAGGCCCCAGGGCCCGAGCAGCGCCTGCACCGCGGCCCCGAACTCCGCGAGATCGAACGGCTTTTCGATGAACTGGATCGCGCCGGCAGTCCCGCGCTCGGCCCGGAGTTCGTGCGAGGTGCCCGCCGCGATCGCCAGCACGCGGGCATCGGGATATTGCGCCTTTAGTTTGTTGAAGAACTCCACGTCTCCGAGCGGCGGAGGATCGAGATCGATCACAAACAACTCCGGCCGCATGGCGGCCGCGGCCGCTTCGCCTTCCGCAAAGGTGCGTGCCACCTGCACGCCATGGAGCGGGGCAAATTTGTGCAGAGCAGACGAAATCGCGACTCCCAGCGCGCTGTAATCCTCGATGAGCAGAATGCCGCGCGGGAGGTTTTCGGAATCGGGCGTTGGCGGATTCGTGGGCACGTTAGAAGCGTGGAAAGCGCCCGAGGATAGGAGAAGGCGTGTACATGTCAAAACAACCCAATCGCAAGTTGCATGCCCCCGGGGAGGGATGGTTAGGGCGGCCGGCGCCTATTCGTAGCGGAGCGCCTCGATCGGATCGAGGGAAGCCGCGCGATAGGCGGGATAAAGGCCGAAACCGATCCCGATTGCCGAGCAGACGAGGAGCCCAGCGATGGCCCAGCCAAATGGAAAAATGAGGCTCACGTTCAGCCAAAGCGCGAGCAAATCACCCCCGAGCACCCCGAGCAGGATGCCGAGAATTCCTCCCGCCTCGGAAATGAAAACCGCTTCCGCCAGAAACTGGCGCAGGATGTCGCGATTGCGCGCCCCGATCGATTTGCGGACGCCGATCTCTTTCGTCCGCTCGGTCACGCTCACCAGCATGATGTTCATGATCCCAATCCCGGCCGCGAGCAGAGCGATCGTACTGATCACGAAAGCGCCGATCCGGATGACTCCGGCGATCGAAACAAAGGCGCTCTTGAGCGAGTCGTTCGTGTAAATCTCGAAGTCGTTAGGCTCCTCCGCCTTCAGGCCGCGCGCGATGCGCATCGCGCCGACGCCGCGGTCAAAGGTACGGTTGTAGTCCAACTCGGAGGAGGACTGCGTCGCGATGTTGATCGTCCGGTTGACGGAGCCGAAATCCTCGAACAGGCGGGTAATCGGCATGACCGCGATATCGTCCTGGCTCATCCCGAAAGCCGTGCCGCGGGTCGCCATCACGCCGACGATGGTGAAGGTGTGGCCGCTGAGTTTGATCACGCGATCGATCGGCGATTCATGCGGGAAAAGCCGCTGCTCGATCGCGCGGCCGACCACCAGCACGGGGCGGCTCAGCGCGACATCTTCATCATTTAGGTTGCGGCCGTAAGCGAGGGTGTAGGCGTTGGCCGCGAGGAAGCTTTTGTTTGTCCCGACGATCGTCAGGCTGGGAGTCGTTTTCACGCCGTTATAAACCGCCTGCTTGCCGTCGTCGAAAACCTTCAGGCAAACTTCCTGCGCATTGCCCTCCATCAGGTCGGCATAACGTTGCGCTTCGCGGTAAATAATATTGCGCCGGTCGTCGTATTTCTTTTGGCCGCTCCCGCCGGCGCGGACGTTAATCGGGTATTTCGCGAACTGGAAAATGTTGGAGCCGAAAAGCGTCAGGCCGGTTTCAATTGATGCCTGCATCGCTCCGATCGCGGTCATCACCGAGATGACGGAGAAGACGCCGATCGTGATCCCGAGCATGGTGAGAGCGGAACGCAGCTTGTTCGCCCCGACGGAGGAAAGCGCCATCGTTAGGATCTCACGAAAGTTCATGGGAAATTAACCGCAGAGTCGCAGAGAACGCAGAGAAGGCAGACGCGTCAAAGGCAGGCTTCTTCATCGAGATTCAAAACCTTTCGCCGGATGCCGTGCTTCAGGAGGAGGACGTTGAAATTAATAATGAGGCCGATGCTCCATCCCCCGAGCTTCAGATAACTCAAGAGCTGCGCATCGTTGACCGGAGTCAGGTCCTCGACTGCCTTGACTTCAACGAGGACCATCCCCTCGACAATCAAGTCAGCCCGATAGCCGCAATCTAGTTTCACGCCCTTGTATTCGACCGGGATGGCCTTCTGCCGTTCGAACACGAGTTCGCGCAACGCGAGCTCACGGCACAGGCACATTTCATAGGTCGATTCGAGCAGTCCCGGCCCAAGTGCGCGATGCACCTCTATCGCAGCGCCGATGATGTTCTCCGTAAGCTCTTTCAGTTGCACCCTGAATTCCTCTGCGTCCTCTGCGCTCTCTGCGGTTAAACCATTCCGCTATTCATACCTTAAGGCCGTGACCGGATCGAGCCGCGAGGCCGACCACGCCGGCGCGATGCCCGAGACCAGTCCGGTCAGGACAGAGACGATCATGCTCGCGATGACCAGACCGAACGAAAAACGAATCGGAAAGGA
>DATMNS010000118.1:0-3774 GCA_035568735.1 Chthoniobacterales bacterium
GAAGAGGCTGTTCATCTCGTCTCGGAGATCAGCCCATCGAGCAAACGCGGGCCAGGTTGAAATTTCGGGAGATTGGTAACGAATTAGGCTCATAATGATTTATCCCCTCTACTAAACTGTCTGTTCAGTGGTTGCTTAGCCAGCTCATCGGATGCCACGCGCTGAGTTCTCGATATTTTTCGAGTTAAGTATTTTAATATGAATATATTACAGATTTATCTAATCGCACTTGACCCGATGTTAATCGCGCCATAACGGCGCAATTAGATAGCCGCTCGGGTATCGGTAATCGTGCCAGAAGGTTACTTCTCAACGGTTGTTCCAACAGCGAATGAAATGCGGAATCCATTGCGATCTGCGATCCAGCTGCTTAGGGTTCGGCGATGGCAGATCCCACGGACGAGACTTTCATGTGGGCGGCGCTTGCCGAGGCGCGGCGCGGCGTCGGGCACGCCAGCCCCAACCCGGCGGTGGGCGCGGTGCTCGTGCAGGGAGGTCGCATCACGGCCACCGGCTATCATCGGGCGAGCGGTTTGCCGCACGCAGAGATCGAGTGCCTTGCGGCTGCCCCCGGGCGCTCGCTGCGGTCGGCCACCCTCTACGTCACGCTTGAGCCCTGCTCGACGACGGGACGCACTCCTCCATGCACCAAGGCTATCGTTAGGGCGGGAGTTGGTCGTGTTGTCATCGGGGCAATGGATCCAAACCCGCGGCACCGCGGGCGCGGGATGCGCGAGCTTATGGCTGCCCGAATCGACGTGACAGCCGACGTTTTGTCCCCCGAATGCAGCCGACTGAACGAAGCGTTTAACAAGTGGATCGTGACGGGACAGCCGTTTGTGATCGCGAAATGCGGGATGAGCCTGGACGGTCGCCTAACGAGGCGGCCTGACGAAAGTCGCTGGCTCACCAGTCCGGCCGCCCGCCAGCACGCGCGGCGGCTCCGGGCGCAAGTGGACGCGATCCTGATCGGGGCGGAAACATTGCGTCAGGACAATCCGCGCCTCACGGCGCGAGGCGTGCGCCGCGCCCGGCAACCGTGGCGGGTGGTCCTTTCGCGTTCTGGAAAGTTGCCCCGCGCGGCTCATCTTTTCGCCGATCGCTTCGCCGGGCGCACTCTCGTGTATCGAGGGAAAACACTCGCCCGCGTCCTGGCGGATCTCGGTCGCAGAGAGATAACCAGCGTTCTGATCGAAGGGGGCGGGAACGTGCTGGGGCAGGCCTTCGACGCGCACCTGGTCGATAAGGTGCAATTTTATGTCGCGCCGTTACTGACCGGCGGTCCGGTCCCGGCCGTCGGGGGAAAAGGCGCGGAGTCGACCGTCGCGGGCGCGCACTTCACGGATCTGCATTACGAAAAAATCGGCCGCGATTTGACGATCATCGGCTATCCAAAATGGGCCGAAGAAAATGCTGAATAGTTTGCGCGCTCCCGCGTCTGAATTTACGTTAATCAATGAAAAGGGGGTGAGACAATGAGTTGGAAAAAGCTTCTCTTGATCGCGGCCGTCGCCGGGGCCTTTACTTTTGCTTCTGCCGCGAGGTCCGAGGCCGGAGTGAGTGTGGGGATCGGAATTGGTTTCCCGATCGGTTATCCATATGCGGGATATTACCCATATGGCTACGGTTATCCGTATCCTTATGCCTATCCGGGCTATTACGGGTATTACGGATACGGTCCCGGATTTTATCGCGGGCCGTTCGTTTCACGACGCGCCGTAGCGTTCCACAACGGGCACCGCGTCATTCATCACCATTAGGTAACGGACTTGACCGGCGGCGTGGTGGCAGTTTGGAGATCGGCAGCTTCGAGGAAACCCTCGAGCTGCCGAATTCTCGTCGGGTGACGCATCTTGCGCAGGGCTTTGGCCTCGATCTGGCGGATGCGCTCGCGGGTGACGCGAAATTGCCGGCCCACCTCTTCCAGGGTGCGGCTGTAGCCATCGACCAATCCAAATCGTTGTTCGAGCACCTGTCGTTCGCGATCGGTCAGCGTCTCGAGGACGTCTTTGATTTTTTCTTTCAAGAGCGCGATCGCGGTCATGTCGCTCGGATTTTCCGCGCCCTTGTCCTCGATGAAATCGCCGAAATTCGTTTCCTCGCTCTCGCCCACGGGCGCCTGGAGTGAGATTGGCTGTTGCGCCATTTTCAGCACCGCGCGCACCCGATCGACCGGGAGGAGAATCTCCTCGGCCACTTCGTCCGGCGTCGGTTCGCGCCCGTATTCCTGGAGCAGTTGTTTCTGCACCCGCATCAGCTTATTGATCGTCTCGATCATGTGCACCGGAATGCGAATGGTGCGCGCCTGGTCGGCGATCGACCGCGTGATGGCCTGCCGGATCCACCACGTCGCGTAGGTCGAAAATTTATAACCACGGCGGTATTCGAATTTCTCCACCGCCTTCATCAGGCCCATGTTGCCCTCCTGGATCAGGTCGAGAAACGAGAGACCGCGGTTCGTGTATTTTTTCGCGATCGAAATAACAAGGCGCAAGTTGGCCTCGATCATTTCCGTTTTGGCCCGGAGCGCTTTGCGCAGCCAGCCGCGCAATTCCTGGTAGCGCGCGTAAAATTCGGTGATCGAGAGCCAGAGCGTCATTTCCACTTCCCGCAATCTTTTTGCATGCAGATTATGGCCGCGCTTTTTCGGACGCTTTTTCATCTCCTCCTGAATGCTGCGCAGGAGCGCGTAATGCTCGTCCGCGAGGTGCACGAATTCTTCGGTCACTCGCTGCTTGAAGAAAAACTGCGGATAGAGGCTCTGCAGTCTGGCGACGGCTTTCTCGAACTTCTTCAGCTTGGCGGCGTCGCGCTGACTCCCGCGCGTCAGGCGCTCATAGTCGCGCGCCAGCACCACGCTCATCTTCTGCACTTTCTTGCAAAGCCGCGGGAGCATCTTCATGTAGCGCTCGCGGCTTTCGATTTTCTTGTCGAGAATCACACGATCGAAACGCTCGCCGCCTTCGACCAGTTTCGCCGCCAATTCAAGATGCGCCGGCGCAACGAATCCGAAGCGATTGATGTGTCCCGCAACCATCTCTTCGGCTTCCTCGATGCGCTTGGAGATTTCGACTTCCTGCTCTCGCGTCAGCAGCGGCACCTGGCCCATCTGCTTCAAATACATCCGCACCGGATCGTCGAGGATGTCGAGCTTCGGCTCCGCTTTTTCCTCGTCCTCGTCGGAATCCTTTTTGACGTCCTTGTAACGATCCACCTCCGACGCCTCAATGATGTCGATCTCGAGCTTGCGGAGGCGAATTAGGATGAGGTCGAGCTCGTCCGCGTCCGTCAGGTCCGGCGGCAAGGCCTCGTTGAGATCATCGAAGGTGAGATAGCCTTGTTCCTTGGCCAGCTTGATCAGCTCCCGAATACGAGCCTGGGTGGTGCTCGTCGTCGGGGCCGGGGGCGAATCGCCGTTGCTTCCGGCAAACTCGCCGTTGTGATTATCCAGCGTCCGTTTCCTGGCCGGCGGCGCGAGGGACACCTTTTTCCCGGGTGGACGACCGCGTCCACGCTTGAGCGGTGGGGCCACGTTTGTCACCAGCTTCCGCGGACGGCCGCGAGGCCGTTTTACTTGGGCAACGACTTTTTTAGTACGCGCTTTCTCCGCCTTGGACTTGGGCGGACGACCACGCTTCTTGGGCTTGCGCGCAGTGGATTTGATCGGCTTTTTGGGGCGGCCGGATGTTTTCAATTTCTTGGCCAAAACGAAGTGCGGTTTAGCAAATAAACGAGGTAGCAAGATCTGCGCTAGCCACGGCCCGTTACCCTCCT
>DATMNS010000119.1:0-11153 GCA_035568735.1 Chthoniobacterales bacterium
AATCACCGTTGCCGATTTCCAGGTCGCGGGCGGTTTGCTTCTCCTCACGTTTGCGGTGCGCGATTTGCTCGAGCTCGGGGGCGACAAAAAGCCCACGAACGAAGACTTCGGAGTGGTGCCGCTCGGGATGCCCCTGATTGCGGGGCCGGCCCTGCTGACCGCGCTCTTGGTCTTGACCGATTCAGTGGGCGCGACCTTCACGTTGCTCTCGCTGATCCTGAACCTTTTGATCGTAGCGGTGGTCTTCTGTTACGCGGACCGGCTGACGAAATGGCTGGGCAAACAGGGAATCAAAGGCATCTCGAAACTGGTTTCGCTCCTGCTTGCAGCGATCGCGGTCAGCCTGATCCGGCGCGGCTGGCAGGGACGATAGCGGACGGATCAAAACAGCCCGCTGCGCAACATTACGAGGGTGCAGCCTTCGACCACTTCGATCCCGGCGCCGCTTGCCGCCGCGGCCAGTTCCTCGTTTTCCGCGCCGGGGTTCATGATGATCCGTTGTGGGTTCGCGGCCAGGATTTCATCGATCAACGGCGCCGAACGGGACGGATCGAGGTAGACCGTGACGGTATGCACCGGCTCGCCGATGTCCGCCAGACGCGGGAAGCAGGTCGCGCCTTCAACCTCGTCGTAGGTCGGGTTTACCGGGATCGGCCGGTAATCGAAGCTGGCCAGAAGCCGCATGGCCTGGTTGGAGTAACGCTCCGGCTTGGGGGAGGCGCCGAGCACAGCGACGTTTCTTTTTGCCTCGGGGATGAGCGCCATAGGTAAGGAAATTGTCTCAAAACCGTCGAACTGTCGGCTGGACTGATGCCGCCCGCTCCATTGACAGTGGTAGCACGCTTGTTAGTATCCCGCACTTATGAGATTTCCTCTCGCGCTAACGACGAAGATTGCCGCTTACATCGTCGGCCAGAAAATCCGTGGGACGAAGAGGTTCGCCACCGTCCTGCAGCTTGAGCCGCTGCACACCTGCAACCTGACGTGCACCGGCTGCGGCCGGATCCGTGAATATTCCACCTCGCTCAAGGACATTCTGCCCTTGGAAGATTGCCTCTCGGCCGCGGTCGAGTGCAACGCCCCAATGGTCTCGATCTGTGGTGGCGAGCCGTTGATTTACCCGCAAATCGAAGCGCTGGTGCAAGGCCTGCACAAGCAGGGCCGGATCATTTACATCTGCACCAACGCCATGTTCATGCGCAAAAAGATGCGCGAATGGATGGCGAGCGAGTACCCGAAACGGGCGGCGTTCATCGACGAAAAAATCGCGACTCTCCTGGCAGCTAATTTAATCAATGAGAAGGATGCGGCGGCCATTCGGCAAGGGCCGAAGGACGCCTCGAAGCCGACGATCGGGCCGAGCAGATGGATGTACTGGAACGTCCACCTCGACGGTCTCGAACGGACGCATGATTTGATCGTGGAACGCGAGGGCGTCTTCAAGGAATGCATCCTCGCAATCAAGATGGCGAAGCAACTCGGCTACCAGGTCGCGACCAACACCACGATCTACAAGGAAACCGACATGGGCGAAGTCGAGCAGATGTTCGATTACCTGAGCGATCTCGGGGTCGACGGGCACACCATTTCGCCCGGTTACGAATACGACGCGGCGAAGAAGGACATGATCAAGCGGCTGAATTTGCAGCCGGAGAACTTCTTCCTCACCCGCAAGATGACGATCGAGAAATTCAAGAAGATCGAGCAATGGATGCAGGATTACACCCTCTTCGGGACGCCGATTTATTTCGAGTTTCTCGCGGGGAAACGCGATTTGACCTGCTCTGCGTGGGCGATCCCGACGCGCAATATCCGCGGCTGGAAAGGCCCGTGCTATTTGATGACCGACGCGCATTATTCCAGCTACCAGGAGCTTTTGGATAAAGTGCAGTGGGACAAATACGGCGTCGAAAACGGCGTGGTGAAGGACAGCCGTTGCGAGAATTGCATGGTACATTGCGGCTACGAGCCGACCGCCAGCCTCGGGCTCAACGCGCAGCGCGGTGATACGTGGAAAACCGTGCGGTTCAACTTCGGTCCGAAGCCAAAGCCGACCGGCAAAGGCAACGAGATCACGGCCTACAACGGCGTCACCTCCGGCAACGGGCATCTTACCGGCAAGAAGGCGGAGCCAGCCGCGCAAGCTTCGTGAGCGTGAGACATGGGTAATTCCTCCGCGAACATCATCGCGTTGCCGCGCATTTCGGCAAAGGAGGGAACGCCACGTCTCGCGACCAGTCAGGAGCTGGCTGAGGCCATCTCGCTCGCCCAACAAAATCTCCTGCGCCAGCAAAAGCCCGATGGCCATTGGGTCGGAGAGCTGATGGTCGATAGCACGCTCTGCTCCGATTATGTGCTTTTCATGCACTGGCTCGGGGAGGTCAACGAGGCAATCCAGCGCCGCTGCGTCAAGCACATCCGGAACCGCCAGCTTCCCGACGGCGGCTGGAACATCTACTTCGGCGGCCCGAGCGAGATCAACGCCTGCGTCAAAGCCTACTTCGCGCTCAAGCTGGCCGGGCACAGCCCCGAGGCGCCCTTCATGCAGGAAGCGCGGGCCAATATACTGCGGCTCGGCGGCATCCCGCGGATGAACACCTACAGCAAGCTTTATTTGGCTTTGCTCGGCCAATTCCCCTGGAAATATCTGCCGGCCATTCCGGTCGAGATGGTGCTCCTGCCGAACTGGTGCTTCTTCAACATCTACAAGATGTCGTCCTGGAGCCGGGCCATGCTCATCCCGCTCGCGATCATCAATCATTTCAAACCGACCCGCGAACTGCCGGAAAACAAGCAACTGCACGAGCTTTATCCGGTCGGCACCGAACATAATGATTTCACCCTGCCGCGGGACCAACGCCTCCTCACCTGGCGCAATTTTTTCCTGCGCGCCGATCGGGCCTTGAAAATCCTCGAACGCTGGCACAGCCGGCCGCTTCGCCAGCGCGCGCTGGAGGAAGCGGAACGCTGGATGGTCGAGCGGATCGGGGAGGGGAGCGATGGGCTGGCCGCGGTTTTCCCGGCGATGCTGAATTCGATCATCGCGCTGCGCGCTCTGGACTATCCCAAGAGGCATCCGCTCTACCAGAAAGCGTTGCAGGATTTTTCCGGCCTTTTTGTCGACGACCCGGAGGACTTTCGGATTCAGCCCTGTCTCTCGCCTGTTTGGGACACCGCGATCAACATCATCGCGCTCGCCGAATCCGGGTTTCCCGCGCAGCATCCGGCGCTGCAACGCGCGGCAAAGTGGCTGCGCGACAAGGAGGTTCGGATTCGTTGCGACTGGACGGTCAACAATCCGCATCCGGAAGCGAGCGGCTGGGCCTTCGAATACAACAACGTTTATTATCCCGACACCGACGATACCGCGATGGTCCTGATGGCCTTGCGGCTCGTCCGGCCTAACGAGCAGGCGGAGTTGGCGGAAATCTTCGAGCGTGCGCTCGCCTGGCAACTCAGCTTCCAATGCCGCGATGGCGGCTGGGCGGCCTTCGACAAAGATGTCACGCGGCACTGGCTCGAAGACATGCCCTTCGCCGATCACAACGCCATTCTCGATCCGACCTGCAGCGACCTGACCGCGCGGACGCTTGAGTTGTTAGGCTACATCGGGTTCAATCCGGGCCGGTTACTGGTGCGCCGGGCGGTTCGCTACCTGCGCGCGACGCAGGAGGATGACGGCTCGTGGTACGGTCGCTGGGGCGTCAACTACATCTACGGGACGTGGCAGGTCCTGCGCGGCCTGCGGGCGATCGGCGAAGACATGACCGCGGATTGGATCCTGCGGGGACGCGACTGGCTGGAGAGCTGCCAGAACGACGACGGCGGCTGGGGCGAAAGCTGCGCTTCCTACGAAAACCCGGATCTCAAAGGCCAGGGCGCAAGCACCGCGTCGCAAACGGCCTGGGCGCTGATGGGGCTTTGCGCCTGTGGCGATCTCGACCGGGCCAGCGTGCAGCGCGGGTTGCGCTATCTGCTCTCGACGCAGCGCGAGGACGGTGCCTGGGATGAGTTGGAGATTACCGGCACCGGTTTTCCGCGGGTCTTCTATTTGAAGTACGACATGTATCGCCAGAATTTTCCGCTGCTCGCGCTGGCGACCTACGTCAATTACCGCAGCGGAATCGGACACTACCAGAGTTTTTACCGCTGGTTCGGGATGTAGAGACGTTTTGCTCCGCGAAGCGCAAGGGCGCACGTCGCTTGCGATGTAGCCGTTTCGCTGTGCGAAACGCGTAGGGGAATACCGCTCGTTCTGAAATGTTGCCCTGCGCCTCCCACAGGGAGGCGTCTACAGCAGCGGATTCCCAAAGGGAAGCGCCTGCAGACAGCTATTCTGGCGCGATTTTCCCGCCCCAGGAGAGAATCTTCGCTTTGGTCCCGGCCGCTTCGGCCTCCTTGATCTCGCCGTTGCGATTGTAGAATAACGAAAGGCTCGTCCAGCCGATCTGGTCGTTAGGCTTGAGCTCCACCGTTCTCTTTCCGGCCTCGATCGCTTCCGGAAAGCGTCCAAGCTTCATCAAGGCCATCCCGAGCGCGTGCCAGCCGTCGACAAATTGCGGGTCGAGCGCGACGCAGCGCCGATACTTCTCCACCGCGCCCTCGAGTTCGCCGATCGCGAGGTCGCCGTTGGCGTCGTCGAAAATATCCTCGACCGATTCCATCTCCCTGGGAATTCCCATCCTTCCGAGCGCCGCCCGGTCGAAGGCTAGCCCGGCGCGGCCTGCGGCTTGGCTTCCGCGACCCCCGCCGCGTGCCGCCGTTCCCGCAGCCATTCGTAGAAAACAACCTGATTTTGGTTGAGGAGCGCGCGGCTCTCGAGCGCCGGCCGCGCCGCGTCAAACTGTGCCGCGGTGAGGGCCTCGCGTTTTTCGAGCACCGCTATAAAACCACCATCGGGCGCGCTCACGTAATCGCTCACACCTCCAGGGCTCAAGCTGCTCGCCGTTTGCTTGATAGTCGGCATATCGGGCGCCTCGTTTTTCGGCTTCGTTTCCGGCGCGGGGGTCGCGCCGGGCGGCTCGTCGGACAAGGCAAACGGGGGCAGTTTTTCCAACTTCACACCCGCTTGGGTCGCGGCTTCCGCCAGCGGCTTACCATTCTTCAGTTCGTCCTGCAGCTTATGCGCGATTTCGGTCGCCTTCTGCGCGACGATCTGCTGCACCATTTGTTCCTTGAGCGCTTTCACGATCTCCGGTTGCGCTTCTGCGAGAGTGCGCGGCCGGGACGCCTCCACGCTCACCAGGTGCTCAATCACGAAGCCGTCGGCCGTTTGGATCGCATCGCTGTTCGGCGACTCTTTGCCCAGGGCAAATGCCGCTGGCGCCAACTGCGGCGTCCCGGCCAGCTGTCGATCAGGCGACGCCATGGGGAAATAACCGGTTTCCCTGGGGGTGATCTGGAACTTCGCCGCCACCTGGTCGAAGTCGGCCCCCTTGGCCTGGAGTGCTTCGGTGAAATCATTTGCTTTATCCGCCAGTTTTTGCAGGACATCGATTCGCTCTTTGCCTTTCAACTTCTTTTGCTCATCGGCCAGGCCAAACTGGACGAGCTTCACCTTGCGTTTCTCATCCGTCTTCAACTGTGCCTTGTGCGACTCGAAATATTTCGCGATCTCGGTGTCCTCCACTGGCGCGTCCTTGGCGAAATCTTCAGGGCGGAAGCGCACCACACTCACGTCCATTTTCGCGTAAGCCTTTTCGTAGTCCTTCCGCATTTCCGATTCCGGCACGCTCACCCCGGCGCTCAAAATTTTCTTCACCCGGTCGAGTGCGATCTGATCCGTCGCCAGCTCCTCGATTTGCGCCTCGCTAAAGCCCATTGGCGCGAGCGCGCGATCCACGAACTCGGTGTAGCGCGCGAGATCGAATCCTTTCTCGCCCCCGAAAGTGGGCAGCGCCTTGACCGCATCGGCAATCTCCGCGGTCGTCGGCTGGATCCCGAGCTGTTCTGCCTCGTGGCGGAGCACCATCAGGTTCCAGGAGAAATTCTCATAAGCCTGGGCCTCGGTTTGCGCACCGGCCGCCAGGTGCTGGATCAAATCGTTCATCCCGAGCTGGCTGCTCAGCCGGAGGAGGCGCGCGTTGCGCTGGAATTCCAGCTGCGAAACGCCGCGATCGTAGATCTTCCCGACCGTCGCGTTCCCCAGTTGCGAAAAATCCGTCTTGTTCCAGTACCAGGAGAAGGAAATACAGACGAGGGCCGTGATGATGATCATCAGGACCTTGTGGTGCTTGCGCATTACGGTGATCATGGGATTAAGCGGGTTGGAGTGGCGAATCTAGGGTCTCGCTCCCGGGCGGCAACTGATTTTTGCTTTGTTGCGCCGATCCGACCGCTGAAGGACGGCCTCAATCGAAGGGGAACGGCGGGCGGAGACCGCCACTACGACTGCGGCCCGCACCGTTGCGAGAGGAATTGCTCGATTTCGTCGACGTAGGTCTTGAACGGGTCGCCCATCACGAGAAAATCATGGCTCTCACCGGCGATCGAATCCCAGTTAATCACGTAGGGCCGCCGTTCTTTGCGGAAAGAGGCCACGGCATGGGCCCGGCCGCTGGCTCGCGTATCGGCCGGCGGGGTCAGGGTGGCGTCTTTCTGGCGGACGAGATTGTTCCACTCGCCGATGCGTTTGGCCGGTTTGAGCGCGAAAAAAAGGCCGCGGGCGGGATCAACGTTGTGATACTCGAGGTCGAGGCTCTGGAGCCACGGATCGTCCCAGGACAGATTCTCCGCCGCCAGGAACGACTCGAGCAGCCACTTCTTGCTGATCCAATCGACCCCGCCGATCAACGCCTCGGGTTTGTGCGGCAAGGCATCAAGGGTATAGCGCCAGCTCTCGAGCAACCAGTCGGTTTCTTGATCGATCCCGCCGAGATGTTTTTGCGCCAGCGCGTGCAGACGCCATTGCACATCGAGCGCCCCGATCGTCTGGCCGTTCTCCAGCATTACGATCCAACGCTGCGTCGAATCGCGCGAGATTTCCCGCGTGGCTTGGACGGCGTCGAGCAGCGTCAGGTCGTTAGGCAAAAGACCGGCCTCGAGCAGGGTCAGGACACACGCGGTCGTCCCGATCTTCAGCGCGTTCGCAAATGGGCTCATGTTCGAGTCGCCGATCAGCAGGTGGAGCCGGCGATACTTGCGGTAGTCGGCGAGCGGTTCGTCGCGCGCGTTAATGATTGCGCGGTTGAACTGCACCCATTGGTAAATGTCGTTCACGATATGGTCAGCCCGCTGGCTGAGCTGGAAATCGACCATCTCTCCCGCCGGCGGCATCTCGAAATCAAAGGCCAGCGGATTCGCCTGCCCGACCCGGCCCGCGCCCGTAAAAATCTGGCGCGTGGCCAGAAAAGCGAGGAGTGCACCGAGCGCGGCGGGGGTGAATTGGGCTTCACGCTTCATCAAATAGTTCTCATGGCAGCCGAAAGTGGCGCCGGTATGGTGATCGACGTTGTTTTTGATGAACGAGACCGCGCCGGCCGCGCCTAACGAATCGAGCGCGGACTGCAGAAGCTGGTCGCCCGCCAAATCGTAGGCCGCGACATCGCGCAATTGCCGGCATTCGGGCGAGGCGTACTCGATGTGGCCCATGTCGAGATAAATCCGGCCGCCATTAAGCAGGAAACCGCCGTTTCCGGGAGGCTCTTCGTAGTCGCGATAGTGCAGGTCGATCGCGCCCGCGCGCATTTTGCGGAAGAGATGATTCTTCACCCGCACCGGCCAGGCGTCGCCATTGGGATGCGCAGCATCGCCGCTCACCAGGCAGCCGTACTCGGTCTCGATCCCTGCGATCCGATCCATCCCTCCCCATGATCCGATAGTGGCGCGAGATGGACAAGGGACAAAACGGAGCGCAGCTTTCCCGAATGAGACCCAAACCATTTCCTGCGCGCAGTCCGGCCGAGACGGTTGGCGGCCTGGTCTACTTTGGTCGCATGCTCGACAAGATCCGCACGCGTGCCAGGGGTGAGCTCCCGGCGGACTACATTCCCAATCTCGGGAAGGGCTTTGATGGCCGCTCTGTGCGGTTCCTCGGTGTGAGCTACGACGACGTCGTCGCGCGCGTGCGGGAGGGCGGGACGGACGAGGAAATCCTGCAATGGGCTTTCGCGAAAGGTCGCAAACCCTCAGAGGAGGAAGTGGAAATCTGGAACGAGTTCATGTGCAAGTGCGGCTGGAAGGACAACATCTCGGAAACGCTCGTGCGCCGGAAGAAAGAGAGCGGGCTCACCGAGCGCGACGATATCGAGACGATGTTTCAATTCATCGATGCCGACGAAGGGCGGGCTCTGTAGACGTCGCCCGGTGGGCGGCGCCAGTGAAAGCGTGCTCGGAAGCCGGGCCGGCGGCGTCCGCTTTGCCCCGCGTTGCGCAAAGCGAAGCGGCTATTTCTATCTCACCAGCTCGCCGATCTTGTTCGGTGGTGGCGGCGGCTTTTGCCGGTAATCGATCACGACCCAAGTGATGATCACTACCACGGCCACGAGCAAAGCCGACACGATCATCCGCCCTCGGGTCGGTCTCGCGGCCTCGGCCTGCGCCATGGTCGTTATTCCGAAAGGGTGTCGATCCGTTCCGCGAGGCTGAAGTCGAGGTCGGTCAACCCACCCTTGCTATGGGTGGAGAGAATCAGGCGCACCTTGTTGAAGCGAATGTCAATGTCGGGATGATGCTCTTCGTCCTCGGCCACTTCGGCGACGCTGTTCACGAAATCAATCGCCTCGGAAAACTCGTCGAACTCGAACGTCCGCTCGATGTGCTTCTTCTCCAGCTCCCATTCCGGGATTTTTTTCAGGCGGTTCTTCAGCTCGCTCGCTTTGATTAACTCGGCCATGACGGCAACATGAGTAACATCCCGTTTTGCTTTTGCAACGGGGAATCCAAGCGGTTTTTCGCGTGCTTTTCCGGCCGGTCAAAGCCCAAGGATTTGCCGGAGGTTTTTCGCGGAATCGAAAACCTCGACGGCGCATTCTCGTGCCTGCCGCGAAAGCACCGTCCAATCGCGCAGCACCTGGTGCGCGGCCGCCGCCGCCTCGGCCGCGCCCTCGACGAAAAACACGCCGCTCGTCGTCGGAAGATACTTTCCGGCTCCGGTGTTTTCCGTGATCACCGGCCGTCCGAGGGCAAGGAATGCGGCCGCGCGATCGCTCATCCAGCCAGTCTGCCACCGCACATCGACGCCTTTGATGGCGGTAAACTCGGCGACGGCCGAAGCGAGATAGCGACGGTAGCGCGCAGGTGTGCGCGCCACTCGGTGCGGGCCGGCCAACTCCCAGCCAAGATTCGTTAGGCGGTTCGCCTCGACGGGGTCCGCGCCGATGTTCATTGCCAACTCCCATTTTGCCTCCGGCACGCGCGCCGGCAGGTCGAGGTAAGGCGCGAAGGCATGCTGTTTCGAAAGATCCGGGAATTCGCCATCCACCTCGATGCTGCCGTCCCAGTACCATTGCCCGATGGTGGTGAACTTCGGCCGGCGCGGTCGTGGTTGGGCCCGGAGCAGTTCCGTATCCGCCAACGGATAGAAGGTGCGCCAGGGAAGAGAAGTTTTCGGCAGGCGGCAATCGGCGCCGTGCACGTTGAGCCCGATCGTCCAGAACTCGTGGTGCTGGCTTTGGCCCAGTTCGAGTTTCGTCATCCAATAGAAAATTTCACCCGGATCGAGATCGCAGAAAATGCGGCGTTCGAACTCGAACAAAAACGGCGGATGAAGTGAATAGGACAGGTTCAGAAGAACGTTAGGCGCAGCGAGCCGGGCGCGCAGCTCCCGCTGCGTCAGGCCGATGCAGCGACATGCCGCCAGGGTGTGTGCATCGCTGACCGGATCCTGGTAAAGCAGGCAATAGCGTCCAGCGAGCCCATGGGCGCGGAGCTGCCTCTGGAAGTTCGCGATGCAAGCCGCGTCGTTGGCGCGGTCCGTCGTCGCGGGGAGAAGCTCCAGCCAGACCGCATCCTGTTGCAGTCGCCGCAGGCCGAGCATCCATTGCAGCGGGACGGAGAAGTTGCCCCCGCCTTCACGATATTTTGCGGCAAATCCGCAGCCGAGGAAAACCGTCACGCGAAGAAGAAAGAGGGGAAAACCTCCAACGTCCAACCCCGAAAGCTTTCGAGCTTAAACCTTTCTCGCCTCTTTCCTGCGCGCAGTTGACCTCGCCCCGCGCCTCTCTTAATTAGCCTCCCTCGCGCCCGTAGCTCAACTGGATAGAGCATCTGACTACGGATCAGAAGGTTTGAAGTTCGAATCTTCACGGGCGCGCCACCCTTGCGTAAATGATGATGCGTTTTGTTTTCATGGATCGCGGGGACGCCGGATCTGATATGCTGCCCAGTTGTGCGAGCGGGAAGGTGAAGATAGCGGCGGGAAGCCGACGCAAGCGTTCGTGGTGCCGGTCTTCGCGGACGGTCAGAGGAGGCTCTCGATCGGCAGCCAGCTCAGGACGCTGACCTTGATACGCTTCCAGAGACTGGTCTCGGGCTCAGAGTCGAAGCGGACTTGGTTATTGCCCTCGCGAGTCACCCACTCGAGGTGATTTCCCACAAGTTCGACGCGATAGGCGTTGCGGTCGATATCCCTTTCGGTCTTCTCCGGCAGACGCTTTGCAAACGCCGGACAGTCGAAGAGCACACCCATCTCTGTGTTCAGCTTACTTGAGCGCGGGTCGATATTGTAGGAGCCAACAAAAGCAATCCGGCGATCGAAGGCGAACGTCTTCGCGTGCAAACTCGAACTGCCCGAACCGGTCCCTCCGCGCGAGCTGTCGGGCTCCCGCTCGTGAAGGGCGCCAGCGGTCGGCTTCGTTTCGTAGAGTTCGATTCCGGCTTCGAGCAACGGCTTGCGGTAGAGCTTGTATTTCGCGTGGACTGGCAGCCCGTCCGTTGCTGCCAGTGAATTGGTGATCACGACAACCCGGGCGCCGCGCCGGCGAACGCCAGCCAGAATTTCGACGCCCTGCTTCCCTGGCACGAAGTAGGGCGAAACCAGGAACAGCTCGCGTCTTGTTCGATCGACGACCCCGCGCAGCGTCGGAGCCAGATGGGTGTCCGCATTCCCGGACGAGGTGAGCACCTTGTCGGGGTTATCGTTCACAATCGTGGCGCGTCCCCAGTAAAACGAAATCTTCCGGCTCCGAAGCTGCCGGGCAAATTTGCTCTCGCGC
>DATMNS010000120.1:0-6743 GCA_035568735.1 Chthoniobacterales bacterium
CTCATCTCCGCTTTCTTCGCGATCCTGTTCCTCCAATCCGGGATCGACAAGGTCATCGACCGTCGCGGCAATCTCGAATGGCTGACCGGTCACTTTGCGAAGAGCCCGCTGGCTGGAATGGTTCCAGTCTTACTTGGCGTCGTCACGATCATGGAACTCTCTGCCGGCGTTCTCAGCGCCATCGGCTGCGTCCTGATCCTGCTCCGGCACGATTCCACAATTGCCTTCTATGGCGTGATCTTCGCCGGTCTCGCTTTGCTGGCTCTCTTCTTCGGCCAGCGAATGGCCAAGGAATACCCCGGCGCGGCCGCGCTCGTTCCTTATTTTCTGGTTGTGATCGCTGGCCTCATTTGGCTCGGCCAACGCTGAGGCGAAGGTTCCTGACGTGGGCAATCGTCTTAGGTGGAGGAAAATGAGGGTCCTCCTCGTGGCACTTGCCGCCGGCCATGCTGCCGCAGTCATTGCGGCCGCCGCGCGCGAGCCGGTTGCTCCGCCGCCGCCCGGGAAACTTTACCAGGGCTTTTTCTTCAGTGCCGTCTCGCCCGGGAGTGATGACGCGAACGAGCATAACGTCACCGCGGGAGACGTCGGGCAATTCGAGCAGGCGATCGGGAAACAGACGAGTTGGATCTATTTTTCCGACAACTGGTTCGAGTCGCGGACGTTTCCCGCGGCGACTTGCGGCTGGATCCGATCGTTAGGCAAGGTTCCCTACGTTCGTTTGATGCTGCGTTCGGATCTCGACCAGAACCACGCCGAGAAAATTTTCAGCCTCGCGAATATTTGCGCCGGACGTTTCGACGACGATCTGAAGCGCTGGGCCGAAGGCGCGAGTTCATTCGGCGGCCCGATTCTGATCGAATGGGGAACAGAACCGAACGGGGACTGGTTTGCCTGGAACGGGAAATGGAACGGCCGGGCGGAGGGGCCGGCGCGCTACGTGCAGGCCTATCGCCACATCGTGGACCTGATGCGCGCGGCCGGCGCGAACAACCTGCAATGGGTTTGGCACGTGAACTGGGACGACGTTCCGGAAGTGCGCTGGAACCGGTTAGAAAACTATTTTCCCGGCGAAACCTACTGCAGCTGGATGGCGGTCAGCGCTTATGGACCGCTCACTCCGCGCACCGCCGAAGTGGAGACCTTTCGCGCAGAGATCGATCAGGTTTATCCTCGCCTAACGAAATTCGCGCCGGGCAAGCCAATCATCGTCGCGGAATTCGGCTGCGACCTCCATCATCGCAAGATAGCGGCGGCGGCTTGGGCCCGGGACGCCCTGCATGATCTTTTAGGTGGGCGCTGGCCCGCGATCATCGGCTTCTGCTGGTGGAACGAGAGCTGGGAGAACGACGATGTCGCCGCGCATAACTCGGACATGATCATTCTCCACGACCCGGCGTTAACGGCCGTCTTTCGCACCGGGCTGGAAAAACAGGGCGATCGAATTCAGGAGACGCCGCTCGTTCCGCGCCAACGTTAGGCGGATGCACTTTTGCTAATTCGCCGGGAGCGTCCGATGATTTCCCATGGTTCAAATTTCGATCGACTACGAGGGGAAACTCCATTGCAACGCGACCCACGGTCCGTCCGGCGCGCCGCTCGCGACCGACGCGCCGCTCGATAACCAGGGCAAAGGCGAAGCGTTTTCCCCGACGGACCTCGTGGCGACGGCCCTTGGCACCTGCATCGCGACGACCATGGCGATCGTGGCCGAGCGGCACGGAGTTGAGTTAAAAGGGTTGACGGTGCAGGTGGCGAAGGAAATGGCGAGCGACCCGCGCCGGATCAGTCGCCTAACGACTGAGGTGCACATTCCCCTGCCGGCCGCTCATCCTCAGCGCGAGTTGTTGGAAAAGACCGCACTCGGTTGTCCCGTCCATCGCAGCCTCTCCGGCGAGATGGAACGGCCGACGAAATTTTTCTGGGAAGGGTAGTGGGTTGGCAGGTCGTATTTCTTACTGCCCGAGGACCCAGGCGAAGAGCAATGGCGCGCAAATCGTGGCATCGCTTTCGACTACGAACTTGGGAGTCGAGGCCGCGAGCTTGCCCCAGGTGATTTTCTCGTTCGGCACGGCGCCAGAGTAGCTGCCGTAGCTCGTCGTCGAATCGCTGATTTGGCAGAAATAGCCCCACAGCGGCACCCCGGTGCGCCCAAGATCCTGGTGCAGCATCGGGACGACGCAGATCGGGAAATCGCCGGCGATCCCGCCGCCGATCTGGAAAAAACCGATTGAGCCCTCGCGGTTGCGCAGCTTCTTCGCGTTCTTCGTGTAGTAGTCCGCGAGCGAGGTCATGTATTCAATGCCCGTGCGCACGGTGTGCACGTTCTTCACATCGCCGCGGATTACCGCCGCCGCATACATGTTGCCGAGCGTGGCATCCTCCCAGCCCGGCACGATGATCGCCAGGTTCTTTTCGCAGGCCGCGATCATCCAGGAATGCTTCGGGTCGATCTGGTAACTCTTCTTCAGCTTACCGCTGCGAAGAACTTGATACATGAACTCATGCGGAAAATAGTGCTCGCCGGCTCGGTCGGCCGCGACCCACTCTTCGAGCACCGCCTTCTCGATCCGCCTCATCGCCTCCATCTCCGGGATGCACGTGTCGGTGACGCGATTCATGTGCCGGGAAAGTAATTGCTGTTCGTCTTGTGGAGTGAGTTGCCGGTAATGCGGCACCCGCTCGTAGTGGTCGTGCGCGACCAGATTGAAAATATCCTCCTCAAGGTTTGCGCCCGTGCAGACGATCAGGTGCACCTTGTCGCGACGGATCATCTCGGCCAATGAGATGCCGAGTTCGGCGGTCGACATCGCGCCTGCGAGCGTCACCAGCATTTTGCCGCCGGCGGCGAGGTGTTCTTCATACCCCTTCGCCGCATCGAGCAACGCGGCGGCGTTAAAGTGGCGATAATTCCGCGCGATGAATTTCGAAACCGGGCCTTTCTTGGCCGCGAGCGCGGCGTTGATCTCTTCCGGGCTTTTTAAGCGGGGTTTGGTTTTCATGACTTGGGCAATTCTGGCCGGGCGGGATACAGCCAGCGCATGTAATCCGCCACGCCTTTTTCCAGCGGGAACTCCGGTTCGTAGCCTAACGACTTCCGCGCATTGGTTAGGTCGGCCTCGGTGTGGTTCTGGTAATGGGCGTGCGGGTTGTCGAAATATTCCGGCGCGAAAGCCGTGCCTAACGACTTGTTCAGGATCGCGATCAATTCGTTGAAGGACCGGGCCTGGCCCGAGCCTAGATTGTAAATCCCGCTCTCCCTGGCCTCCAGCGCGCGCAGCGTTCCCTGCACGATGTCTTTCACGTAAACGAAATCGCGCTTTTGTTCGCCGTGTTTGAAAATGCGCGGATTCTTGCCCGCCTTCATCTGGCGCGAGAGATGCAGGATCATGCTCGCCGGCACGCCTTTGTGCGCCTCGCGCGGGCCGTAAACATTGAAGTAACGCAGCCCGACGATTTTCCACTGCGGATCGTCCGCCGCCGCGCGCCGGGCGAGGTTGTCCAGGATCACCTTGGAAAAAGCGTAGACGTTGGCCGGGGCCGCTTCATCCGCTTCGCGGTTGACTCCGCTTGCCGCGCCGTAGGTTGCGGCGGAGGAGGCGTAGACGATCCGGGTGCGGTTCCGACGCGAGAAACGCAGGAGGCGGCGAAAGCTCTCGACGTTGTCGTGCACCTGTGGGAACTGGTCATGCAGCGTCGTGTCGGTGATGGAGGCGAGGTGGAAAATCCCATCGAACGTCGCGTCGCCGAATTGTTCCATCCAATCGAGCGTGGCCAGGTCCGCGGCGACGAAGTCGCCCCGATAGCCGAGTAAATTCTTGAAATCGCCGGAGCGAAAATCATCGATCACGGTCAGGCGCGCCGTGGGAAATTTCTCCTGCAGCGCGAGGGTGAGATTCGAGCCGATAAAGCCCGCCCCGCCGGTGACGAGAAAACTTGGAGGTTGGGTGTTCAAGGAGCCGAATTTGAGACGGTGACAGATAAATCTTGAGCGGCGAAGCGCAAGCGGCTACTTCTGCCGTCAGTTCTTTGCGAGTTTGAAATTGTGGATCGGCGCGAGAAATCCCGTGTGAACCGGGAGCAGTTGCGCTGCTGTAACTGGAGACGACTTCCCATGAGCCAATCGTTAGGCCGTGAGTGCGGTGCTGGCGGTGAAGGCGGGAAGAAGGTGTGCCTCGAATCTTTTCGAGGCCGGGAACCAGGAGCCAGAATATTTGCCCGCTCCACCTCATTCGTGTGGTTCGCTGTAGCGGCGGTCTGTGACCGCCGATCTTCTACACGCGTCCCCGCGACAAAACTTCTTCGCGAAAAGGAAGAATGAGAGACGAAAGCGCCGCGCAAGTGACGAGTCCGCCTCTCACAGAATGGAGGTTGTCAGATTATGTTTGGACCGGCGTTTGGCGGGACGGTAGAAAGCTCGGGTAGCGCACGCATTCTGCGTGCTGGTCGCGGTGTTCCACCGCGACGAACTTCCCGGAGCGGGATCTATTCGGAGGAAAAGTTCGCGACAGGGAAACACCGTCGCCCGCACGCAGAATGCGTGCGCTACCCGGAGCGCTGGTTCGTCGCGATCCTCTGTTTTTTGGCGTCGTTAGGCGTTTGCCCCGCGCAGGACGCGGTCGCGCCGCCGGAGGCGGCCGAAATCGTAGTGAGCGCGACCCGCCTTCCGATCCCGGAGGACGAGGCGCCGGCGAGCGTGGATGTCATCACGTCGCAGGATTTCGAAGACAAGCAGACCGAGCGCGTGGCCGATGCCTTGCGGCAAGTAGCGGGCCTCTCGGTCGTGCAAACTGGTTCACCGGGACAACTCACTTCCGTCTTTACCCGCGGTCTGCGCAGCGAACACACGCAGGTGCTGATCGATGGCGTGCCCATCAACCAGGGGCTGGCCGGTCTTTTCGATTTCGCCGACCTGACGATCGACAACCTCGACCGGATCGAGGTCGTGCGCGGACCGCAGAGCACGCTCTATGGGCCGCGGGCGCTCGCCGGCGTGATTCAGATTTTCACGAAAGAGGGGAACGAAACGCCGGAAACCAGCGCCAGCTTCGAGGCCGGCAGCTACGATACCTTTCGCGAAACCCTCGCCACCTCAGGCAAAATCGGGCAGGTCGACTATTCCTTTGGGGGGAGCCGGCTCGACACCGACAACGCCCGGCCTAACAATCAATATCGGCTCTGGGATTTTGTCGGCAACGTCGGCTGGTCGCCTGACGACCAGTTACGGATCAGCAGTCTTTTCACCTACTCGCGGGCCGACACCGGCAATCCGAACACGATTTTCGACCCGAAGCCGCTCGATAATTTTCTCACCGAACGCTGGCTGATCGCGCCGCACATCGATTGGAAGCCGTCCGACGAGTGGGAGCACAAATTGATCGTCGCCTACGACGAAGAGCGGCAGGTGAACGACCCCAACCAGGACGGTTTCGTCGGTCCGACGCGCGCCCTCTTCACCCGCTTAACGATCGATTATCAAAACAACTTTCGTCCGGCCAAGTGGCTGACTCTTACCTCCGGCTTCTTCTTCAGCGAAGTCAATGCCGGCCAGGCACGGCCTTTCGTGACGCAGGCTTTCGGGCCGCAGCCAACCTTCGTCAGTGACTACACGGATGAGCGCGCGATTTTTCTGGAAGCGAGCGCCATGCCGCTCCCCGGCCTGAACCTCGTCGCCGGCGGCCGCTACGATCACTTCAATCAGTTCGGCGGGATCTGGACCTACCGCGTGGCCGGCAGCTACAAGATCATGCCGACCGATTCGATCGCGCACGTCAGCGTTGCGACCGGATTCAGTCCGCCGACCAGCCAGGACAAGATTTTCGGGAACAATTTTGGACTTAAGCCGGAGAAGGATCTTGGCTGGGAGATCGGGGTCGAGCAACGCCTCTGGGAGGAACGCGTGAAAGTCGCCGCTACGTATTTCCATAATGACCTTTCAAATTTGATCGGTACTAACGGACTCTTCGATACGCTCAACCTTGGGGCGGCGCTAACCCAGGGTCTGGAGGCGGAAATGGAGCTGCGGCCAATCGCCGACCTGGTCTTCTCGGCGAGCTATACCTACCTCGATGCGGTCAACACCTCCTCGGCCGACATCACGCAATTGCCGGGCGCGCGTCTGCCACGGCGACCGCGCAACGAAGTTTACTTCTCCGCCTCATATTTTTGGTTCAGGAAATTGCGGACGACAGCGGAGGCGAAATTCGTTAATGCGCGGGAGGAACTGAACTTTGGCGGGCCAAATTTCGACATCGAAGATTATTCGTTTGTGAATTTCGCGGCCGAATATGTTTACAATTCGCACCTCACGATATTCGGCCGGGTAGATAACCTAACGAACGAGAATTACGCGGAGGTATTTGGTTTTCCAGCCCTGGGGAGGGCGGCCTACGGAGGAATTCGGATTTCTTTTTAGTCATCCCGGGCGGAGTCGAGGGATCCCGGGGCGTTCGCTCGAACGGAGCGAAAACAGAATCAACCTGGAGGCGGGCAAGTGAGCTTCTCGGTCGCGCCGGGCAAGCTTCTCGGTAGCGCGACGGGATTCCTCGACTCCACTCGGGATGACAACCTGGTGTGCGCGCCGCTTGAAAGCGAATCGCGCCACTGTTAAGCGCTAGGAGTGGATCCGGTTTTCGCCGCCCTGCTCGGGCTCATCGTTGGCGTGGTCGCGGTGGGGGGAGTTTTCCTGCTGATTCGCCATCGTCGCTCGGACGCCGCGCAATTGATCGAACGCTTCGAAGCCC